>NZ_PVNE01000002.1 GCF_003001905.1 Planifilum fimeticola | reverse complement strand
TGGGTTCGTCCTGAACATATAAAAACCTTCCTTCGGAATTGTTTTATTCCGAATTCAACAAAAAAGGCTGTTGACCCTTCTTTGTCAACAGCCTCAGCCCTTTCGGAGAAAGGGCTCATCGTTTGCGAAACACCAGGAGGAGGTTTGCGCCGAGCGACCCCTGCCGCATGGAGTCGAGGCGGAAAATCGGATCCCGGCCTTTACAACACCTTTGGAAGAAACCCTTCGGCTACTGTTCCAGCTCCACCAATTCGTGTTGAATGGCATATATGATGGCCTGAGACCGGCTTTTGACTCCCAATTTCTTGAAGATGTTGCTGACGTGGATCTTCACCGTCTTGTCGCTGATAAACAGCTGTTCCGCGATTTCCTTGTTGCTCAATCCCTTGACCATCCACTGCAGAACATCCAGTTCCCGCGGAGTGAGGAAATCGTCTCCCCCGCCTCGATCCATCCTCCGTTCCCCGCCGCTCAGGTTGTTCAGCAGTTTCCGGGCCATGACGGGGTGGAGGGTGGATTCTCCCCGGTGGGCGGAGCGGACAGCGGCGATCACGTCACCGGAAGGAGCGTCCTTCAACAGGTACCCGGTGGCTCCCGCCCGGATGGATTCATACAGATATTCATCCCGATCGTACATGGTCAAAACCAGTACAGCCACCTGGGGATGCTTGGAATGGATCCGGCGGATCGCCTCCACCCCGCTCATCCCCGGCATGTTGATATCCATCAGCACCACGTCCGGCCGGGTGCTTTCCACCAATTTGATCGCCTCTTCACCGTCGCGGGCCTCTCCCACCACCTCCATGTCGGGTTCAAGGCTGATCAGGCTGGACAAACCGTCTCGCAAGACCGCATGATCGTCAACCAGTAACACTTTGATGGACATGATTCTGCTTTTCCTCCTTCTTCACTGGAACTTTCATGACCACCCGGGTTCCCCGTCCGGGACTGGTGATGAACTGCAGGACGGCCCCCAATTGCTGGGCCCGTTCATTCATTCCGGTAATGCCGTAGCGGTTGTTGGCTTCCGCCTTGGCCACCGCTTGACCGAGGGAAAAGCCGATTCCGTCGTCCTGGACCACGAGCCACACTTCCGAATCGGTGTAGCGAAGGACCACCCGGACCCGCTCGGCCTGGGCGTGTTTCGCCGCATTGTTCAAGGCCTCATGGCAAACCTTGTAGATCCCCTCTTCCACCTGCGGAGGGAGGGAAAAAGGGGTGCCCTTCACCTGAATGGTGGATTCCTGACCCGTCTCCGACTGGTGATCGCTCACCCGCTTTTCCAGGGCGGGTAACAACCCCGCCTGCACCGCGGGGGACGGGCGGAGTGCGGTGATCGAATAGCGGATTTCCTTCAAGCTCTCCCTCAGCTTGCTCCTGCATTCCAAAAGCCACTGCTTCACCTGTTGCGGTTGGTTGTCGATCAATCGGATGGCCGTTTCCGTCTTCATCAGGACCCCCGCCACCGATTGAGCCAGTCCGTCGTGGATTTCGCGGGCCATCCGGTTCCGCTCTTCCGCCAGAATCCGGCGCTCCCGCTCCTGCACCAGGCGGGCGTTGCGCATGGCGATCACCGCCTGGCTGGCCAAAACAGCGAGGAAGGACAAATCCATCTCTTCAAAGCCGTGGGTCTCGTCCTTCCCCAGGGTGATGACTCCCATCACATGACCGTCCAGGACGAGGGGGACGACGAGGAGAGACTGGACCCCTTTTTCCACCATCGGTTCCCCCTGGCAACGGAAATCACGCCAGACATCGATCACCCGAACCGGCTCGGCCTGTTCCGCCACCCATCCGCTCAAGCCCTTGGACAGCGGAAGGGGCTGTTTGAGATCGTCCACCTCCCCTTCCCCGGAAACCACCTCCGGTATCAGCTTGTCATCCCGGAGCAAATAGACGATGCCATAAGAATAGTGCACCACATCGGACAGGAGCATCAAGGTCTTATTCATCACTTCACGCAAGTCCAAACTTCTGTTGATTCCCGTCGTGATCGAGAACAAAAGCTCCATCTTCCGCTTTTGTCGGGCCAAACGGGCAATCACGTTGGACAAGACGGAAAAGGCGACCAGGGGGGAGAAGAAAAAGGCGATGGACAGAGGATCGGTATCGCGCCCCTGGTCCCCCATCAGGATGATCCCTGCACTGTACAGAAATGTACCGATCATCAAGGCAGGCTCAAGTCCTCCCCGGTACCACCACCTGCTGTACCGGGAATTTCCCGCCCGCTCCAGAACATCCCTGAGCCCTTTGCTGACGAGCTCGTACACGACGGCGAACACGGCCAGCTTTCCTATCATCACGGAAAGCGTTGAGACCCCGGGCATCAGAAGGGGGACCACCTCGATCAAGACCAGGTAGGCCGAAATCAGACCAACCAGCGTATAACCGGTCCGAAACAGGGCCCGGGAGAAGGATTGGCGGCGGAGCCATGTCACCAGAAGCAGGACATCCACGAACACCAGTCCGGCCACCCCAGGTGAATACAGAAAACAGAGCGTGAACAACAGGGGAAAGTGAGCCGTCACCCTGCCCCCGTCCTGGGGAAAAGGAAAGTATTCCGTTATGAAGAGCAAGCTGGCCAGCAGGATCAGATGAATCCATCCCCAGTGAAAAGGCTGGATTACAAATAAAGAAATAATCATCGCGATCCATCCGACCGCCACGACGCCCCAGCTCAACAGAAAGGCCAAACGCTTTCGGTTCTTCATCGCAATTCCTTCCATCGCCTTAAATAGTTGGGGAAGTAAATATTAAAAAATCCTTCTTTTTGCTTAAACCTTTCTCGATCACCCCCCTTAATTCCTCCCTTCAATCGACGATTTTCCCCCTCATCCGACGGGGAATCCCACCCCACATTTCTAGCAAATGTGGTAAGATGAAGAAAGATATTGAAAGGTTCGGAGGAGGACGGTGCTTGAACAGCGTTGCCCACCGATGGATTGCCGATTCCGTTCTGCTACTGGTCGCTTTTATCTGGGGAACGACCTTTGTTCTGGTTCAAAACGCCATCGAAACGCTGCCGCCTTTCACCTTTTTGGCTATCCGTTTCAGCTTGGCGGGGATGTTCCTCCTCCTCATCTTCCGGTGGAGAGGCGTCTCCTACAACATTCCGCTTAAGCACGTGACCGTCGGAGCCTTCATCGGGATGTGGCTCTTCCTGGGGTATGCACTGCAAACCTTCAGCCTGCTATACACAACCTCGGGAAAATCCGGTTTCTTAACCGGCCTGTCCGTCGCAATGGTTCCGATCTGGTCCCTGGTGCTTCTCGGGATAAAGCCCCGTCCCACCGCCATCGTCGGCGTCCTGCTGGCGGTAGCCGGATTGTATCTGCTGGCCTTTGCCGACTTCTCGTCGATCAACCGCGGCGACATCCTCGCCCTTCTTTGCGCCGTCGCCTTTGGACTGCAGATCGTCTACACGGCCAAATACGCGCCGGAGGTTGAGACCCTGCACCTGGTCACGATCCAGATCTTTACCGTAGCGCTCTTGAGCGGCGGATGCTCCTTTCTGTTCGAACCCTGGGAAAGGGCGCTCAAGGAAGGCGCGTGGTCGGTTCCGGCCGTTTACACGGCCCTTTTGATAACGGCTTTTTTGGCTACCTCCTTGGCATATCTCGCCCAAACCCATTTTCAAAAGTTCACCACTCCGACCCGCGTGGCCCTGGTCTTTGCCATGGAGCCCGTCTTCGCCGCCCTGGCGGACTACTGGTGGATGGATGTGGCCCTCGAAACTCGCACCTTGACCGGTTGCATCCTCATTTTTGCGGGAATGGTGCTGGCGGAAATCGAATGGCCGCCGATTTGGAGGAAACACCCGAAAGAAAACCGGAATCGGGAGCTTCTCCCCGATCCCTCCCCCGCCTCTCTCCCGCCCATTAGAAAAAAACGATAAGAGGAGCGGAATACCGGATGATTCGTGCAAACGTTGTGGGGATTTTTTTGATCGTCGCCGGTTTGTTGCTGCTGCTTCGAAAAATTGACATTCCCATGGCCGAGCGCTTCGGCACCTGGGAGTTCATCCTGTTCCTGACCGGAGTTGTCATGCTTGTGATCGCCCACTTCCGTTCCAACCGCAACCTGATGCTGTGGGCGGGCCTGATAACCGGAATGAGCCTACACATGTGGGGAAAAGCCAATGTGGACGGATGGCCGGACCACTGGTTTTTCCTGTTTATCATCGTCGGAGCCTCCTTCCTGCTGGTTTTCGCCAGTCAGAAAGACCGCCGGAGCGGAATTATCGGTATTCTGTTGATCCTGACCGGCATCGCCGCCTGGCCGGGCCTCCCCTGGGTTGCCGGTTCCCTGAACAACTACTGGCCCGTGCTGTTGGTGGTGCTTGGAATTTTCCTGATCACCAAGAAGGCATGACCTACATAAGCCGAATTGTCATCCGCTTCCGTTGAGTGCAGCATCGGACCTTCACCGCCCGCCCTAAAAAAAAGAGCCGCGATGCGGCTCTTTCCCCTGTCAAAAGGGATCGGGATTGCGTGAGATCCAATCACTCATCCACTTCGTACGTTGTCACCAGCTGCTCCTTCTCCCGATGGCGTTCGATCGCCAGTTGAATCAACCGATCAACCAGTTCGGGATAGCTGAGTCCCGTATGCTCCCACAGCTTGGCGTACATGCTGAACTGGGTGAAACCGGGCATGGTGTTGATTTCATTGACCAGGACCTGGTGGTTGTCCTTCCGGATGAAGAAGTCGACACGGGCCAGCCCGGAACAGTCGATCGCCCGGAAGCATTTGACCGCCAGGCGCCTCACTTCCTCCTCCTTTTCCTTGGGCAATTCCGCCGGGATGCGCATTTCCGACTTCCCGTCGATATACTTCGCCCGGTAATCGTAAAATTCGTTGGAGGAAACGATCTCTCCCGGCACGGAGGCGACCGGACGATCATTGCCCAGAACGGCCACCTCCACTTCCCGGGCGGGAGCAAACTCCTCCACGATCACCTTCCGGTCATATCGGGCCGCCAGCTTCATCGCTTCGATCAGGCTCTCCCTGTCCTTGGCCTTGGAAACGCCCACGCTGGATCCCAGATTGGCCGGCTTGACGAAGCAGGGATAGCCGAAGGTATCCTCCACCTCCGCCACCACCCGTTCAAATTCCGCTTCCATCTCATGGCGCAAAAAGTGGGTGAAGCGGACCTGGGGGATTCCCTCTTGGGCAAACACCTTTTTCATCATGACCTTGTCCATCCCCACCGCGGAAGCGAGCACCCCCGCTCCCACATAGGGAACCTGGGCCAGTTCCAGCAATCCCTGAACCGTCCCGTCCTCCCCATAGGTTCCGTGAAGCACGGGAAACACCACGTCGATCGTTTCAAAGTCCAAGGGGGCCAAGGCTGCCTTCTCCGCCTCGGCAGGCAGCGTGGAAGGCACATCCTTCCGAATCGTGTCCAATAAGTCCCTTTCCACCTTGTCTTCCAAAAAGGCGACGGCCTTTTCCCGAACCTGCCACTTCCCTTCCTTGTCGATGGCGATCGGAAACACCTCATATTTCCCGGGGTCCATCGAGCGAATGAGGGAAGCCGCCGACATGAGCGACACCTCGTGTTCTCCCGATTTCCCGCCGAACAACACAGCGACGCGTAGCTTTTGTCCCATTCTCACCCAACCTTTCCAATTCCCGTCAGCAGGGGATGCGTTTCCCTTCATAACATATTCAACGAATGCCCCGGCGGAAACCGAGTCATCCGGATTCCCGGATTTGACCGGCACAAAGCCCGTGACAAAAAAATATCGCCTGAAGCAGGCGAACCGTTAGGGCCGAACCCACACTGGACTCTACAGCATCACTATATACCGGTCCCGGCGGCCGGTCAAGAACAAATCAAAGCCATTCCTGAATGGCGCGCCATAATTCATCTCTGCCCTGGCCGTTCTGGGCGGAAAACAGGATCAGGGGATCCCCGGAGCGAAGCGAGAGCCCTTCCCGCACCTGTTTTAAATGTTTTTGCCAGCGCCCTCGGGAAATCTTGTCCGCCTTGGTGGCGACGACAATCGCCGGAAGTCCGATGTGCTTCAGCCAGTCGTACATCTGCCGGTCATCCGCCGTCGGAGGATGGCGCAGATCGATGACGTGAACAATTCCCCTCAACTCTTTCCGACTCGTCAGATAATGCTCAATCATCCTCCCCCAGGCGGCTTTGACCGCCTTGGAAACCCGGGCGAAACCGTATCCCGGCATGTCCGCCAGATAAAACCGGTCGTTCACCCGATAAAAGTTGATCGTCTGGGTCTTTCCGGGCTTGCCGCTGGTATGAGCCAATTTCCGGCGGTTGAGCAATCGATTGATCAAGGAGGACTTCCCCACGTTGGAACGCCCGGCCAAAGCGATCTCCGGCAGGGCGTCCCGGGGATATTGATCCGGTTTCACCGCGCTTCCGACAAATTCAGCTTTGATTTTGCTCATCGGAATTCTTCCCCACCAGCGCCAGTTTGAGCACTTCATCCATATGTCTCACCAGCGAGAAGGTCAAATCCCTGCGGACGCTTTTGGGAATATCCTCCAGATCCTTCTTGTTTTCCTGGGGGATGATCACATGGGTGATCCCCGCCCGGTGAGCCGCCAAGGCCTTTTCCTTCAGCCCCCCGATGGGCAGGACGCGTCCCCGCAAGGTGATCTCCCCGGTCATCGCCACCTCCCGCGAAACCGGGATCCGGGTCAAGGCCGAAACGAGTGCCGTAGCCATGGTGATTCCCGCCGACGGACCGTCCTTGGGGATCGCTCCTTCCGGAACGTGAATGTGAATGTCGTGCTTTTCGTGGAAATCCGGTTCGATGTCCAATTCCTTCGCCCGGGACCGGATATAGCTGAAGGCGGCCTGAGCCGATTCCTTCATCACGTCTCCCAGCTTCCCGGTCAGGGTCAATTGCCCCTTGCCCGGAAGAACCGACACCTCGATATTCAGCGTGTCCCCTCCTGTCTCGGTCCAGGCAAGGCCGGTGGCGGCACCGATCTGATCCTCTTCTTCGGCCCGTCCGTACCGGTACCGTTCAGAACCCAGATAGCGGGAGAGATTCCGCGCGGTGATCACCGTTTTCTTCTTCTTACCGCTGACCAGCTCCCTGGCCGCTTTCCGGCAAAGGGTGCCGATGGTCCGCTCCAGGTTGCGGACCCCCGCTTCCCGGGTATATTCCCGGATGATTTTGCGGATAGCGTCGGCATTGATCCGGAGCTGGTCCTCGGCCAGTCCGTGCTCCTCCCGCTGCTTGGGAATCAGGTACTGCCGGGCGATATTCTCCTTCTCCAGCTCGGTATATCCCGAAATGTACAAGACCTCCATCCGGTCCAACAGGGGACGCGGAATGTTGTGCATGGCGTTGGCCGTAGTGATAAACATCACCTTGGACAGATCGTAGGGAATTTCGATGTAATGATCGCTGAAGGAATTGTTCTGCTCCGGGTCCAGGACCTCCAGCAGGGCGGAGGATGGGTCGCCCCGAAAATCCATGGACATCTTGTCGATTTCATCCAGCAGGAAGACCGGATTGATCGTCCCCGCCGTCCTCATCCCCTGTATGATCCGCCCCGGCAACGCTCCCACGTAAGTGCGCCGATGCCCGCGAATCTCCGCCTCATCCCGCACGCCTCCCAGGGAGACCCTCACGAATTTGCGACCCAGTGCCCTGGCGATGGAACGGGCGAGGGAGGTTTTTCCCACTCCCGGCGGCCCGACAAAGCACAAAATGGGCCCCTTCAAGCGCTTTACCATCTTTTGCACGGCCAGATATTCCAACACCCGCTCCTTGGCCTTTTCCAAGCCGTAATGATCCTCATCCAGAATCTGTTCCGCCTTTTTCAGATCGAGGTCATCGACCGTTTCCTTCCTCCAGGGCAGGTTCAGGAGCCACTCCACATAGGTGCGGATGACGCCGCCCTCCGCCGACGTGGTCGGAATCTTTTCGAGGCGGTCGATCTCCTTCTCCACCTTCTCCTTGACATAATCGGGGGCGTCCAACTCCTTCAGCTGGTTGCGGAGTTCCTCCACCTCCCCGATTCGCCCCTCCTTTTCTCCCAGCTCCCGCTGGATCGCCTTCATTTGCTCGCGCAGATAATATTCCTTTTGGGTCTTTTCCATCTGTTTCTTGACCCGTTGGCTGATTTTCCGCTCCAATTCCAGGACTTCACGCTCATTATTCATGATCTGGAGCAGGGTCTCCAGGCGTTCCTTGATGTCGATCGTCTCCAGGATCTTCTGCTTGTCGGCAATTTTCAGGGGCAGGTGGGAGGTGATCACATCCGCCAACCGTCCCGGCTCGTCGATATCGGAAACGGCCGAATAGGTCTCCGGAGACACCTTTTTTGATAAGCGCAGATATTGCTCAAAATGATCCAGGACGGAACGCATCAGTGCTTCGAGATGAAGATCGGTTTTCTCCTCGATCACAATCTGCTCGACCCGTGCCTGGAAAAAGTCGTCCTGGCGGACGTACTCCAAAATTTTCGCCCTGTAAAGCCCCTCCACCAGGACGCGAATGGTTCCGTTGGGAAGCTTCAGCATCTGCCGAACCCGGGCGATGGTTCCCATTTTGTAGATATCATCAGGTTTGGGATCTTCGATGTGGACTTCGCATTGGGAAGCGAGCAAAATCAGGTTGTCATCCACCATGGCCTGTTCCAGTGCCTTGACCGATTTTTCCCGCCCCACGTCCAGATGGAGCACCATATTGGGATATACGATCAACCCGCGAAGAGGCAACAAAGGGAGTACGCGTTCTTCGGATTTCACTGCTTTCGGTGCACCTCCAGTGCAGGTGTAGGTCGAAAAGGATCATAAAAGGCTCGATTGAAAAGGAAAGCCGGTCCCAAAGGCGGGATATGACCGGCAACCCAACAGGCATAAGGAAAAGATGTTCGGCTTTTCCCTATTATATCACATCCTCCGGAGGGATGGGATGCGCGGAAGTCACACCGGGGTGGTGGAGGCGGTAAGTACCCCCCCGGGTGCCGGAATCGAACGCTCCCTCTCCTCTTTTTCCTCTTTGAGCAGCGCGCAATCCAACACCTCTTCCAATCGGCGGACCGGGATGACCCGAATTCCTTCCATCTGCTCGAACAGGCTTTGCATATTCTCCTCCGGAATGATCACGCGGGAAGCCCCCGCCTGGCGAGCGGCATCCACCTTGGCCACCACCCCGCCCACAGGCTTCACCCGGCCGTGAATGCTCAATTCCCCGGTCATGGCCAACCGATTGTCCACCGGGATTCCCCGGATCGCCGAAACGATGGCCGTGGCGATGGTCACACCGGCCGAAGGGCCGTCGACGGGCACACCTCCCGGAAAATTGACATGCAGGTGGTAATCGTCCGGAGAGAAACCGTTCCGTCTGAGAACGGTCATCACGTTCTCCACGGAGCCCCTGGCCATGCTTTTCCGGCGAAGGGTCCGGGATCGGCTTCCCAGTTCCTCCTCGTCGACCACTCCCGTGATGCGCAGACTTCCGCCTCCCTTCTTCTCCGCGGGAACCGCCGTCACCTCGATCTCCAACAAGGCGCTCATGTTGGGGCCGGAAACGGCCAATCCCGTCGCCACTCCCACCTGGGGAAAGTCCGGCATCTTGAGTTCCGGCCGGGGAGACAGCTGGCTGTTGTGCACCACCCATTCCACATCGGAAGCAAGAACGCGGTTTCGCTTCTCCGTGAGGGCCAATCCGACGGCGGTCTGCACGATGTTGACCACTTCCCGGCCGTTGGTGGCATACTTCTGAATGATCCGGACCACCTCTTCCTCAAAGTGAACCCCCGTCCGTTTCAGGGCCTGACGGGCAATCTCGCCGATCTCCTTCGCACGGAGCGGCCGGAAGAAAATCTCCATGCAGCGGGAACGAATCGCCGGCGGAATCTCTTCAGGCATGCGGGTGGTCGCCCCGATCAAGCGGAAATCGGCGGGCAACCCGTTTTGGAAAATGTCGTGGATGTGGGAAGGGATGTTGGAGTCTTCCGGATTGTAATAGGCGCTTTCCAAAAACACCTTTCGGTCTTCCAGCACCTTTAAAAGCTTATTCATCTGAATGGGGTGCAGTTCCCCGATCTCATCGATAAAGAGCACGCCGCCGTGGGCCTTTGTGACCGCTCCCGGCTTGGGCTGGGGAATTCCGGCGATTCCCATCGCTCCCGCTCCCTGATAAATCGGATCGTGAACCGAACCGATCAAGGGATCCGCAATGCCCCGCTCATCAAACCGGGCGGTGGTCGCGTCGATCTCCACAAATTTGGACTCGGCATTGAAGGGAGAAAGGGGATTTTTCTTGGCTTCTTCCAGAATGACGCGTGCGGCGGCGGTTTTGCCGACCCCCGGCGGTCCATAGATGATCACGTGTTGCGGATTGGGACCGCAGAGGGCCGCCGCCAGAGCCTTCACTCCCTCCTCTTGTCCGATGATCTCATCCACTGAGGACGGCCGCGTCTTTTCCGCAAGGGGCTCCGTCAAGGAGATGGCGCGCAATTTTTGAAGTTTCTCCATCTCCTTCCGTGATTCCCGATCGATGGCCGTCCGGTTGGTTTGCTGGTTTTTGAGCAGATTCCAAAAGTACAAGCCGATGACCACCGAGAAAAACACCTGAAGCAACATCAAGAAAACCGTCCAGTTCACATCCCATTCCTCCCGATCCAAATATGCGCCGGCACCGGTCCTTCGACTTCACGCATAGTATGGCCGAGGGGAAATGGGGATAGTCACCGCTGGCGAGATGCCACAAAAAAACAGCCGACCGCCATCTTCCGGCGAGCGGCTGTTTTTGATTTGCAACCTGTCTCAGGCGCTTTCCTCTTTCTTTTCGATAATGCGACCTTCGCGGGTGGTGAGGCGGGGACCCACCTTGTTCAAGACGCTTTCTTTGGTCACCACACACTTGGTCACATCGTCCCGGGAAGGCAGTTCAAACATCACATCGAGCATGATCGACTCGATGATCGCCCGGAGACCCCGCGCCCCGGTGTTCCGCTTGATCGCTTCCGCGGCGATCGATTCAAGGGCCTCTTCCTCAAACACCAGCTCCACTCCGTCCATCTCCATCAGTTTCTGATACTGTTTCACCAGCGCGTTCTTGGGCTCCTTCAGGATGCGAACCAGGGTGGCTTCATCCAAGGGCTCCAGCGTGGTGATGACCGGGAGCCGGCCGACAAACTCCGGAATCAGCCCAAAGCGGAGCAAGTCTTCGGGCAGAACCATTTTCAGATATTCTCCGGGCTTCATGTCGGTGGTCGTGGTGTCCGCCCCAAAGCCGATCACTTTTTTGCCGATCCGGCGTTTGATGATCTGCTCCAGACCGTCAAAGGCCCCGCCGCAGATGAACAGGATGTTGCTGGTGTCGATCTGAATAAACTCCTGGTGGGGATGTTTCCGGCCGCCTTGCGGCGGAACGCTGGCGATCGTCCCCTCCAGGATTTTCAGCAGCGCTTGCTGCACGCCCTCCCCGGAAACATCCCGCGTGATGGAGGGATTTTCCGATTTCCGGGCCACCTTGTCGATTTCATCGATGTAAATGATCCCCCGCTCCGCCTTTTCCACATCGTAATCCGCCGCCTGGATCAGTTTCAGGAGAATGTTTTCCACATCCTCCCCGACGTATCCGGCTTCGGTAAGGGAAGTGGCGTCGGCGATGGCGAAGGGAACGTTGAGAATGCGGGCGAGGCTCTGGGCCAAAAGGGTTTTCCCGCTCCCGGTGGGCCCGATCATGATGATATTGCTTTTCTGCAGCTCCACGTCATCCATTTTGGCGGAACTGTTGATTCGTTTGTAATGGTTGTAAACGGCAACGGACAGCGCCTTCTTGGCATGGTCCTGCCCGATGACGTATTGATCGAGGATATCCCGGATTTCCTGGGGTTTGGGCAGGTTGTTGAGGTCGATGTCCTCTTCGCCCCCCAGTTCCTCCTCGACGATCTCGTTGCACAGCTCGATGCACTCATCGCAGATGTAGACCCCCGGACCCGCAACCAGCTTCCGGACTTGATCCTGGGACTTTCCGCAGAAGGAACATTTGAGCTGGCCCTTTTCCTCGTTGAACTTGAACATGGTATCACCCCTTTCGGAGGTCTCTCCGGGTGATCACTTCATCAATCAAGCCATACTCCTTGGCTTCGTTGGCATCCATGAAGTGGTCCCGATCCGTGTCTCGCTCGATTTTCTCCAACGGCTGGCCGGTTCGTTCCGCTAAAATTTCATTGATTTTTTGGCGAGTCCGCAAGATCCAGTCGGCGTGGATCTTGATATCCGACGCCTGTCCGCGTACGCCTCCCAACGGCTGGTGAATCATCACCTCGCTGTTGGGCAAAGCGAAACGCTTCCCCTTTGCTCCGGCCGCAAGCAGGAATGCCCCCATGCTGGCAGCCAGGCCCACGCAGATGGTGGAGACGTCCGGTTTGATGTGCTGGATGGTGTCGTAAATGGCCATCCCCGCCGTCACGGAGCCCCCCGGCGAGTTTATGTACAAGTTGATATCTTTCTCGGGATCCTCGGCCTGAAGGAACAGCAGTTGGGCAACCACCAGATTGGCCACGTTGTCATCGATCGGACTTCCGATGAAAATGATCCGATCCTTCAGTAGCCGGGAATATATGTCATAGGCGCGTTCACCCCGGTTGGTCTGCTCGACCACCATCGGAATCAGCGGCATCAGCCACACCCCTTTCCTTTCAAGGTTCGGAACGGTTGTAAAACAAGGCACGCATGGATATACGTGCCTCGTTTCCACCGCTCTCTATTCATTATGCCGCATTTTTACTGTTGGATACAAGTAGGTCGACCGCCTTGCGCGTGAGCAGCTGATTTTTAATGCCTTCCAGGCCGTCGCGTTCCTCCAGGAGGCGCCGTACTTCGTCCTTGGGCCGGTTCAGCTGTTCCGCCAGTTTTTCCAGTTCTCCATCGATCTCTTCATCGGACACTTCCAGCTTCTCTTCCTTCGCGATGGCTTCCAGGACGAGATTGGCGCGAACCTTTTTCTCCGCCTCTTCACGGAATTCATCGCGCAGGGCCTTGTCATCCTTGCCGGAAAACTGTTTGTACATTTCCAGATTCATCCCCTGGAACCTGAGGTGCTGCTCGAAATGTTCCAGCATGTGATCGATCTCGTGCTCCACCATGACCGGAGGCAAATCGATCTCCGCGTTGGCGGCGGCCATTTCCACCAACTGATTCCGGCGGTATTCCTCTTCTTCCCGTTTCGCCTTTTCTTTCAATTTATTCTCGATGTCCTTCTTCAGTTCTTCCAGGGTGTCGAAATCGCTGACATCCTGGGCGAACTCATCATCCAGTTCCGGAAGGCGGAGGCGTTTGATTTCGTGCAGCTTGATCCGGAAAGAGGCTTCTTTGCCGGCCAAATCCTTCGCGTGGTAATCTTCCGGGAAAGTGACGGTGATCGTTTTTTCCTCGCCGGGTTTCATGCCGATCAGCTGATCCTCGAAACCGGGAATCATGCGGCCCGAACCGACCTCCAGCGAAAAGCCGTCCGCTTTTCCGCCTTCGAAGGGTTCTCCGTCAATGGAGCCCTCGAAGTCGATGATCACCCGGTCACCCTTTTCCACGGCCCCTTCTTCAACGGCCTCCAGCTGGCCTTGCCGCTGCCGCATCGCCTCCAATTCGGCATCGACATCTTCCGGCTTCACTTCGAAATCCTTTTTCGGGACCTCGAGCCCTTTGTATTCTCCCAACTTCACTTCAGGCTTCACGGTGACGGTCGCCTTGAAGATCAGGGATTTTCCCTTTTCCATCTGCTCAATGTCGATCTCCGGCCGATCCACGGGCTCGATTCCCGTCTCTTTCACGGCCGACGCGTAGGCCTCCGGAAGCAGAATATCCAGGGCGTCCTCATACAGGGCTTCGACGCCAAACCGCCTTTCAAAAATCGCACGGGGGACCTTCCCTTTGCGGAATCCCGGTACGGTCACCTTTTTGACGACCTTGCGAAAGGCTTGATTCAGGGCTTTTTCCACGGTTTCCGCGTCCACTTCCACCGTCAGGACACCCTGGTTGTTTTCTGTCTTTTCCCAGCTAGCTTTCATGGGGTTGTTTCCCTCCTACCCGAACTCTCTTCAAAAACGCAAGCGGATAAAACCCTCACTACATTATAAGCAAATCGCCGACACTGTTCAACGATTTTGCCCTAAAGATAAAAATCTCCAAGCGGGAAAGAAAAGCGATAAACGCCTGTCCAAGCATTGTGCCGGGGAAGAATAAAAACGGGTGGAAATCTTTGGACACGGCGCTGCCTCGCCCCGGGAGAAAATGAAAGAAGAACCCGGAGGTCAACTTCCACGGGTTCCTTATTGATCGCTTCTTACTCTCAGTACAGCTTGTCCTGCTCTTCATCACGCTTGTCCGTCACGTGATCCTGGATTTTGTCCCTTTCATCCCAAACCTGTTGCTTCAGTTTGCTCTCGATATACATACGATAGTCTCTAAGATACCCGGCCCGCTCTCTATATTTCTTCTTGACATGGTTATAAAGCAGCTGGAATTCGAACCCCCGTTCCTCTTCCAAATATTTGCTCATCCGATCAAAGCGCTTTTCTTCCCGATTAGCTACGCTTCTAAACTCCGCAGTTATCCGTTCCAATTCATTAATTTTCTTTCGAGCGACATTTGCAGCGTTGTTATAATGTTCCCTTGCCCAAGCTGACCAGGCGTTGTACAGCCGTCGTCGTTCCTCCTCGAAGTACTTGTCGAGTTCCACCTTCGAGTCAACAGAGCTGTATTTGCCACCGCCGGCATCGGCAACTGCTTTTAACTGCCGCTGGCCTTCATCATTCAGATCGAAGCCGATGATGTTGACCACGGCCTTGATGCTTGAACTGTTGAGCTCTTTAGCCGCTTTCACAGGATCCCCGCCGCAGGTTTCGATGCCGTCACTCACGACATAGACGATATTTTCAGCGTTTTTTTGATTGGACAGTTTCTTTTGGGCATATTTCAGACTGTCGGCCAGCGGGGTATAACCGACGGGTTTGAATTTGTCCAGAGCCCGATTGAATTTGCCTTCATCATAAGCCCCCAGCGGATAGACTTCCTCAATGCCCTTACAGGATATGGCCTTGTCCTTGCTTTGATTGCTTCCTTTATGTCCGTAAGCGACCAGGGAAACATTGGCACCTTCGGGCATCTGCTTGGAAAATTCCCTCACCGCGTTTTTCGCCAGATCCATCTTCACGCCGCCATCGACTTTCCCAGCCATGGATCCGCTCGAATCCACCAGAATCATGATGTTGACCGATTTTTGTTCCGGCAGCTTCAAGCTTTTCAATTCGCCCGGACCGGGGGATACATCGATATTTGATGGATCAAACGTCTCATAGAATTCAAAGTATGGCGTATAGTCCTCCGCGGCGAGCTCATAAAGCTTTTTCAGAATTTGACTCCCGGTGGCGTCCTTCGGAATGTCATTCAACTCTTCTTTCACTTTCACCCAGTCATATTTGTCCCCCGCATACTTGCCGGCCGGTGGAAGATCCACACCTTTCAGGGCTTCGGGAATGATTCTCTTTTTCTCGACATCCTTTTTTTCAGCTTTTTGCGCCTCTGAAGAGGCCTTGGAAACAGGATTTTCTAAAGGAATGCAGCCGCCTGCCAGGATTAACCCAACGATCATCAAGCACGAGAGCAGCCTTCTCATCGGTATCCTCCAACGATTATTTGAATTTCACCTTTTCTCCGGATGTATCTTCAACAATGAACTTTTTCCCCTGCAGCAAGCCGGTTTCCACTTTGGCCCAATCGCGGGGCGGCGCATCCCGTCCGATATCCTTTTCCCAATCAACAACGATTTTCACCACGTCATCACTGATCACCTGCAATTTTCTGATGACAATATCTTGGTGCTCATAATCACTGGACGCCTGGATGTAAAGTATGTCTTCGTGATCCCAGTCCTGATTGCCAAGCCCCGCAGGATGCTTGTCCTTCGTATAAACCCAGATTCCGCCTTCCTGTTCGACGGAGGGCGCTCCGCCAATCCAGTTGATCCGGTTGAACTCAAGCTCCTTGTAGGACTCGTTCGGCTCAATTGCTTCCGCAGTGTCTTCTCCGGACTCCTCCGCGGCCTTTTCTCCCTTCTCCTTCCCGGCATCGACTACTTTTTCAATCATGCCGCAGCCGGTACTCATAAAAGCGAATGAAAATACCAATAACAACAATAAGAAACGCTTCAAAACTAACACCCCCCATTTTATATCTCTATAAAAGAAAAGCATCATTATTTTACCATCTTTTTCGATTGAAGTCATCTAAAAACAGGTTCGCGCATCGGCTCCGGCTTGCGAACCGTTTCACCGCTTTTTGTCTCCCACTTCCACATCAGCGGCAAAGGACCATCCCCTGAGGTTCGCACTGTGAGCCAGCGCCCTTCATACAACCTCCCAATATCGTCAGCGGATACGATGGGGATCCGAATATAAAAAAGGCGACACATCGCCCAGTAAGATAAGGAAAGAACATAAGCTATCAGGCTTGAAGAGCGGTGCTCCACTTCCGATGAGAAGGACATGACCGATCAGGCGAACATACTTCGCAAAAATGATGTTTGTGGAATCCCGGCTATTTGTGAATTCCGCATTGATCCAATTTTCACCAATTCCAATATGCCCTTCGGTTCTTTTAAGACAAACTCCGCCGATTCAAATCCTTCGGTCGTTTTAGAGCCCCAGAGCGCGAGGGCGAATGGAACACCTGCGCTTTTGGCGCATTGCAAGTCATATACGGAATCCCCGATATACAGGGCTTCATCCGGATGAGCATTTAACCCCTTTAAACAAGCCAATAAGGGTTCGGAATGCGGTTTGTGTTTTTCGGTATCGCTCGCACAAATCGTGTACTCAAAAAATGAACTCAATCCGAACGGTTCAAACTCATCGATCATCTCCTGTTTTGTTTTTCGAAGTCACAATACCCGTTTTCACAGAACTTTCCGACAATGACTTCAACACGTTTTCGATATCCGGAAAAACACTTACCTCATGGGAAAACTCCAGTACAGTCTCTGACCACTTCGAATGCACGCGATCCAAATCCGAGACATTTAATTCTTTTAATGCTTCTCTTCCCGGAACTCCCAATACAAACCTTAAATCCTCCAATTCATTCCTTCTTCCTTCAACACTTTTTGCAGAGACTTTAATATGGCCCTTTCAGTATCCAGTATCGTGCCATCCACGTCAAAAATCGCATATTTCACCAATCCCAATCACCCCTTAATTTTTAACTGCAGGCGTCGGCTCCGGTTTCTTGTTCGGCTTCTTTTTCCAATCAGGATATTCCCTCTTTAAGTCCATACCTCTTTCGAGATTCCCCAAAAATGAAAAACGACCGCGAATGCGGTCATTTCAAGGGTTTGAATTAGACAGAGCGGATGAAAGTGGCGTCCCAGGAGGGATTCGAACCCCCGACCGACGGCTTAGAAGGCCGCTGCTCTATCCAGCTGAGCTACTGGGACAAAAAAGTTGGGTTTCAAAAAACCGCGCTGAATTATTATAACATGATATCCCCGTTTGTCAATGGACGTATCCCCCCGTCAGAGGGAGAACCGCCCGCCCCACGGGTGAAGGGGCCGCCCGTCCGGGATGAAGAAAGAAACCCGAACCCGTCGCGGCGCCTCCGTTTCCAATACGGCGTAGGAGGGATGGGTAACCCCCCGGGGCTGCGCGATGCTCCCGGGGTTTATCAGCAGGATGTTTCCCTTCTGTTCGCAGACCGGCACGTGGGAATGGCCGAAGCAGGCGATCTGGGCCCCCGCCTCCTCGGCCCGGGCCCGAATCGCGGACAAATCCCTTTTGACCTGGTGCCGGTGTCCGTGGACCACGAAAAAGCGGATGCCTTCCTTCTCCCAAACCTGCTCATCGGCCACTTCTTCCCAATCGCAGTTGCCCCGAACCACCGACCGGGAAACGTCCGGCACTCGGTCCAACGGGGTGCAAAAGTCCCCGCAGTGAATCATGTGGTCCGGTTGCACATCCTCCACGATCCGGGCGAGGAGGTCGGCCCGGCCGTGCGAATCGCTGATGATGAGGACTCTCACCGCCCCCCTCCCCCTTCCGTAGGAACGGTTTTTTCAAAGCGGTAAATCTCCTTCAGCAGCCGAAGCAACCCTTGAAAAGCCTTTGCCCGGTGACTGATCCGGTTTTTCAGCTCCGGCGGAATCTCTCCCATGGTTTTCCCGTATTCCGGGAGGAAAAACAGGGGATCGTATCCAAAACCTTGATCCCCCTTCGGTTCCAGGGCGATACGGCCGCCGCATTCCCCGCGGACCAACCGGGGTTCTTCCCCGGGAATCTTCAGCGCCAAAACGCACACAAAGTAAGCTGCCCGCTCCTTCCCGGATTTCCCCTCGAGAGCCTTGAGCAGTTTTTCGTTGTTCGCCCGGTCGTCCGCCTCCGGACCGGCGTAACGGGCGGATCGGACGCCGGGAGCTCCCCCGAGGGAAGGAACCACCAGTCCCGAGTCATCGGCCACAACCGGACGGTTCAAGGTGCGGGAGACCGTCTCCGCCTTCTTGAGGGCGTTCGCCTCAAAGGTATCCCCGTCCTCCGCCACTTCGGGAACACCCGAAAACCGGTTCAATCCGACGACCGGCAGGCCCAGCTCCCGTTCGCAGAGAGCATTCAGTTCGCGAACCTTATGGTTGTTGCGCGTGGCAATAATCAGCTCCGTCCACGGCCATTTTTTCCGAAGATCCGCCTGCATCCTCCCCAGCCTCCCCGATTCCGTCAAAGACGTCGCCGAACAACTTCCGCTCATATTGGATCAATTGCTGGATTCCCCGACGGGCGAGATCGAGCATCTGGACGAGTTGGTCCGAAGTGAAGGGGGATTCCTCCCCCGTCCCCTGCAATTCCACAAATTTTCCCGTGCCCGTCATGACCACGTTCATGTCCACCTGGGCGGCGGAATCCTCCTCAAAGCACAGGTCGAGATACGTCTGACCGTCGACGATCCCCACGCTGGTCGCCGCCAAAAGGTCCTTTACCGGAAAGGAAGAAATGACTCCCTCCTCCGTGAGCTTCCTGAAGGCATCAGCCATGGCCACGAAGGCACCCGTGACGGACGCGGTCCGGGTCCCCCCGTCGGCCTGGATCACATCGCAGTCCAGCCAAAGCGTCCGCTCTCCGATGGCCGTCAAATCGACGACGGAACGCAGGGAACGGCCGATCAGCCGCTGAATTTCCATCGTCCGGCCTCCCAATTTCCCCTTGCTGGCTTCCCGCACCGTCCGCGTCTGGGTGGCCCTGGGCAGCATGGCGTACTCCGCGGTGATCCACCCCTTCCCGGTTCCGCGCATAAAGGGAGGAACGCGATCCTCCACGGTGGCGGTGCAGATCACTTTGGTATCCCCGACGCTTATGTAGACGGACCCCTCGGCATGTTTAATATAATCCCGTACGATCTCAACGCGGCGCATTTCGTCATGTTTTCGTCCGTCTACTCGCAATGGCTATTCCCTCCAATTTTAATTCACCTTATTATAACATAACCGCTTCGCCCTCCAAAAGAAAAGAGGCCGCCTCTCGCCCCTTCCGATCCGCAACCTTCGTTACAAGCTCGCAGGGTTGACGATTTCCGGGCGGTTGACCGCCTTGTCCAGGGGTTTTCCTTCCACGTTAGCCTCCGCTTTTCCGTTGACCGTAATCTTCACCTTGTCGGCTCCCGTATTTTCCGTCAGGGAAAGAACGATGGTCTGGATGGCGTCCTTCGACGCGGACTTCCCCTTGCCGTACTGAAGCAGCTGGCCGCCGAAGTCGGCCAACACCGTCTTGTCCTTCACCTCCAACTTGTTCACCTTCAGGGTCTCTGCCAGAGCTCCGCTCAGTCCGGAACCGTGTTTCGGCCCGAGAATCAGTTGCTGCATCACGGATTCGGCCACGTCATCGGACCGGTTGATCATCCGGGTCACCGGAACGTAGTACACCGTGTTGTCGGACGCCTGACCCAGGAAGTACAGTGTCACCGGCATGCTTTGCCCGATGTTCACCCCTTCCGCCAACTCCAGGTTGATTCCCCGGTTCCGCGTGAGTCCTTGGGCGGGGCTTTTCCCTTTGGGCATTTTGGCGAGGGGACGTCCGTCTACCCATATGTTGACCCGCTCTACCGAATCAAACCCGGTCAAGGTCCAGGTCACCGCGTCCAGGATCTTTTTCTCCATTTCGGTCCGGTAGGAGAGAAACTCCTTGGAAAAGTCGACCGTGGCTGTGCCGTCCTGGATGTTCAGCCCCTTCACCTTCGTCCCTTTCGGAAGGACGCCCCTGAACCCCTCGGGCAACCGGGATTCGGCCTCGCTGCCCGCAACCAGCATGTTCATCGCTTCCTTGGCGATCCCCTCCACCTTCGGCATGTCCACGGCGTAGGGAACCACGTATCCGTTGTTCGCCAAGAAATAGAGCTGAACCCGCGCCTGGCTCTTTTTGTCCGCCTTGGCCTCCTCCTTCGATTCAGCCTCCTTTTGCGCCCCCTGCTTTTCGTACTTCTCCTCCACTCCTGCAGGAGGCGGATCAATCGGTGCGGAGGTCTCTTGCTCCGGACCGAACAAGCATCCCGTCAGGGCGAAAGGCATGAGCAACAAGACCAGTACCGTGCATGCGATCCTCACCCGCATCGCTTTCCCTCCTTGGACAAATCTCTAGTCCCATGTATACGAGCCCAGGAGGGGTTTTAGCACCGAAAAATCGAAAAAGAGTCCCCTTGATAGAATCAGAGGGAAGTGGGAACCGATGTCTCCGCCGCCGCACGGATGACCTGCACGGAGCAGCCCAGCCACCGCTCGGCGATCCGCCGGAAAAAATCGGGATCGCCGCTGGTAAAAAAGCGATGAGCAGCGGGACGATCCGTCCCCTCCGAAGACAGAAGATTCCGGCCCTCCAGCAGGGTTTTCAGTTCCCGCGCCGTCTCCTCGGCGGAGCTGATCAATTGCACGCCTTCTCCCATCACCTCGCCGATCAGATCGGCGATCAGCGGATAATGGGTGCAGCCGAGAATCAGGGTGTCGACATCGTGCTTTTTCAAGGGCTCCAGCGAGGATTCCACCACCCGACGGGCCTCTTCCGTCCCGCCGCAATCGCTCTCCACCAGCGGAACGAGGGCCGGACAGGCGTGGCTGACGACAAACAGCCCGGGATTTAACCGTTTCAACGCCTTCTCGTAGGCCCCGCTCCGCACCGTCCCCTGAGTTCCGATCACACCGATCCGTCCCTGACGAGTCGATTGGATTGCCGCGCGGGCTCCGGGTTCGATCACCCCCAGCACCGGTACGGCCGTCCGCTTTCGCACCACGTCGACTGCCACGGCTGTGGCCGTGTTGCAAGCGATGACCAGGGCCTTGAGGGGAAATTGCTCCAAAAACCGGACGATCTCCAACGTGAAACGAAGAACCTCTTCTCCCGGCCGCGGGCCGTAGGGACATCGGCTCGTGTCCCCAAAATAGATGATGCGTTCGCCGGGCAGCTGCCTCAACACTTCTTTTGCCACGGTCAATCCGCCGACACCGGAATCCAATATGCCGACCGCCGGTTGGTCATCCCGATTCATAAGCTCTTTCATTCCTCCATTCTGCGATATCCGCCCGCGAAGATTTTGCGATAAAGGTTGATCCCGTTGGGATATCATATGTGGCGATGTTGGTTCCCGGCTACTCCTTCATCCTCTCGTACAGCATAGAAAGGCGCTTGCGGATGGACTCCACGTCCTCCGGCGAAAACGTGGACAAAATATCCGCCAGATACTCCCGCCGCGCCTTCATCACATCCTCAATGATCGCCCTTCCCCTCTCCAGCATGCGAACCCGTACCACCCGGCGGTCCCGTTCGTCCCGAACCCGCACCACGACACCGTTTTTTTCCATCCGGTCGATCAAGTCGGTCATTGTGCTGCAGGCCAAATACATCTTCTGGCTCAATTCCCCGATCGTCATGTCCCCCTCCTCGTTCAGCCACAAGAGCGCCGTAAACTGCGGCGGAGTGATCGGAAAATGGTTCAGGATCTCCCGTCCCTTTCTTTTGATGAGCAAGCTCATCTCCCGAAGCAGATACTCGATGTCCGAGATCAGTTCTTCCGAAAGTGCTCCTTTGTTGTTTTCCATACAAACATCACACCTTCCGGAGGCCAATGAAGTTATCCAAAGTATATAAAAAAACGATGGCGGAAACAAACGATTGCCCGACGGGGCGGGGCCGGTCATCCGTTCATTTTTCCCAAATAGAAAAACCCTCGTTGTACCCGGCAGGTTTCACGGAAACCGGAGAAAAACGCGAACCTTTTATGAAACCACATAAACCCCGTCTTGTTTACCAATATTAAACATGTGAAACCATAAAAAGGAAAAGCCGATTAGGGGCCTCAAAAAGGGGATGAAATGATGGACAAGGACAAACCTTCACTGGACCAATGGCTCGATCCCGACTTCCTCCGGTCGAAACGGATGGACCGCCGAAGCTTTTTGCAGGAGGTGGGGCGAATCACCACCCTTTCCCTCAGCCTCACCCTCTCAGGCGCCCTGCTGAAAAATGTTCCCGTTGAGGCTGCGCCCCGGTTTCCCTCCTATCCCTTCACCCTTGGGGTGGCCTCGGGGGACCCCATGCCGGACAGCGTCGTCCTGTGGACCCGGCTGGCCCCGGATCCCCTGAACGGCGGCGGAATGCCGCCCCGCGACATTCCCGTCCGGTGGGAAGTGGCCGCCGACGAAGGATTCCGCCGCATCGTCCAAAGCGGAACCGCCTACGCCCGGTCGGACCTCGCCCATACCGTACACGTGGAAGTGTCGGGACTTCAGCCGGACCGCCAATATTTTTACCGTTTCAAAGCCGGGTCCGAACTGAGCCCCGTCGGGCGGACCAAGACCCTTCCCGCTCCCGACGCCGCCGTACCGGTCTTTACTTTCGCCTTTGCCTCCTGTCAACATTTCGAACACGGATATTACACCGCCTACCGGCGGATGGCGGAGGAAGACCTCGACCTGATCCTTCACCTGGGAGATTACATATACGAACACGGAACCGGCGAATACCTCTCCCCCTCCGGCAACGTCCGGTCCCACAACAGCCGAAAACCCCAAACCCTGGAAGAGTACCGCAACCGGCACGCCCTGTACAAAACCGATCCCGAGCTTCAGAAGGCGCATGCCGCCTTTCCCTGGGTGGTTGTCTGGGATGACCACGAAGTGGAAAACAACTACGCCGGTACGGTTCCCCAGGGGGAAGAAGAAAGAAGGGATTTCATCCGCCGCCGGACGGCCGCCTACCGGGCCTATTATGAACACATGCCCCTCCGGAGCCGCTTCATGCCCCGACAGGGAGGGATTCAGCTGTACCGGCGTTTCCGTTGCGGAAACCTGGCCGACTTTCACGTCCTCGACACGCGCCAGTACCGCGACGATCAGGCGAACGGCGACGGATGGAAGCCGCCGAGCCGGGAATCGACCGAGCCGAACCGCACCCTTCTCGGCGCCGAACAGGAACGCTGGCTGTTGAACGGCCTTGAGCGCTCCGAGGCGCAATGGAATGTGATCGCCCAACAGGTCTTCTTTTCAAAAAAGGATGTGCGCATCGGAGACGGCGAACTGCTGAACATGGATTCTTGGGACGGATATCCGGCCAACCGGGATCGGATCCTGAAGTTCATCACCCACAAAGGGATTTCCAATCTGGTGGTTCTCACGGGAGACGTGCATTCCAACTGGGCCAACGAGATCAAGGCCGATTTCGACCGACCGGACTCGCCGACCGTCGGTGTCGAATTTGTCGGGACCTCCATCACCTCCGACGGAGACGGTTTCGACACCCGGAGCGACATCCGGCGCATCCTGGCTGAAAATCCCCATATCAAATTCTTCAACGGGCAACGGGGATACGTTCGGTGCACCGTGACCCCCGACACCTGGCGGACCGATTACCGGGTTCTCCCTTACGTGTCCCGCCCCGATGCGCCGATTACCACCCGGGCCACCTTCGTGGTGGAGAACGGACGACCCGGATTGCGCCGAGCGGACGGGGAATCCTCCATGGTAACCATCGGATGAAGATTCCCGGCGTTTTCCGCCTCCTTTGATCCGCCGATTCACCGGCCCGGACGCACCACCCGGTTGCGGAGCACGCCGATCCCCTCGATTTCCAGCTCCACCACGTCGCCCGGCTTCAGCCAGCGCCCGAGCTCCAGCCCGCAACCGCGGCCCACGGTGCCCGATCCAAAAACCTCTCCCGGATAGAGGGTCTCGCTCCGCGACGCATGGGCGATCATCTGCTCAAAACGCCAGTGGATGGTTCCCGAACGCCCCTCGGACCACACTTCGCCGTTGACCCGCACCCTCATCCTCAGGTTGTAGGGGTCGGGGAGTTCATCTGCCGTCACAATCCACGGACCCAAAGCGGTCCCCGTTCGAAAATCCTTCCCCTTTGCCGGCCCCAGCCCCACGCTCATCTCCTGCCCCTGGACATCCCGGGCGCTGAAGTCGTTCAAAATGGTAAAGCCGAAAATGTGCTCCCCGGCCCGCTCCTCCGGGATATCGGCGCCCCTGCGCCCGATGATCGCCGCCATCTCCAATTCAAAATCCAACAGCCGACTGTAGGACGGCCAAAGAACGTCTTCCCCGTGGGCGGCCAGGGATTGGACGTTTCCCTTGTAAAATACGGGAAACTCATACCACATCTTCGGCACTTCCCCCAATCCCATCGCCTGCACCGACCCCTTCACATGCTCTTCAAAGGCCATGAAATCCCGGAACATCGGGGGACGGGGAACCGCCGGAAGCAGCTTTAAGGATTTGAGGGGATGAATGACCTTCGTTTCCGTCGGAAGCTCATCCCCGTTCAGAACCGCGTTGAGGGCCTCCCGCGCCGCATCCAGCGTCCTTTCCCCCCCCTCGATGAAGGCCACCATGTCGGGAGGGACCAGGGCCCGGGCGATTCGGGCCGCCGCCCGGGGGTCACAACTTCGATCCATGAGCAGTTGAACGTAGCAGGCGGACGTGAGGTCGACCACCCGGTCGCCGTCCACCAGGGCTCCGATCCGCGCCGCAGGGCCGTCCGGTGTTTGAAGCTGAAAGGACAGGAGCTTCACGTCGACCTTCCCCCTTCCGTCTGCTCCGGCACGATGGCCACCGCCCGACACCATGCCCCGCTCGCTCCGGCGATTTTCACGGGAAAGCACGAAATCCAGAAGCCGTGGTCGACCGGAATCCGGTCGAGATTGGCCAGCTTTTCGATTTGACAGTATTCCGCTTCGATTCCGGCAAAGTGAGCCGGCCAGATATGTCGGCCGTCGCCGGTTTTTTTGTAATCGGCGACCATGTCCGCAAAGGGTCGGTCCAGGGTGTAGGCATCGATGCCGATCACCCGCACCCCCTGATCGACAAGCCACAACACCTCTTCACGCCCCAATCCCGGCTGGCGGTAGTACTCCGGGCTGTGACAAAACCGGTCCCTCCCGGTCATGAGGAGGACCACGTCGCCGGGCCGCAGCCGGTAATCGATCCCGGCCAGGGCCTCTTCCAGATCGGAAACCCGGATCCGCCTGCCCGCCTCGATATGTCGAACATCAAGGCGAACCGCCGGCGCCAGAAACCATTCCAGGGGAAGCTCGTCAATTCGTCGGGCCGGGCGGCCCCCGGAAGTTGGATGGTAGTGATAGGGCGCATCCACATGGGTGCCGGTGTGGGTGATCGCCGTGATCTCCTCAAGGGCCCAGCCGAGTCCGCCGGACCAGACCAGATCCTCTTGCTGCACGCCAAAAAGCTGCTTCATCTGCTCCAAACCCTCGCCATCATGGGTGATGTACCGAATCCGGGCGGGCATCGGCTCGGAAACGGCTTCGTGTTCGATCGGAAGGCTCAGATCGATCAGTCGACAGTTTTCGAAAAGCACTCCGGTCCCTCCTCACGTTTTTCGGACAACGCCGAGAACCCTTGTCTCAATTCAAATGTAGTGAAAAGGGTTTCGAAAAGTCAATTTTTTTGCCTCCGGTTGACACGGGCATTCATCTTGGTTATCATTTATCTCGAATTCAAGATATTGAAATGAGGACTTCAAGACGCGATGGAATCCTTTCATTCCCATGATGAGGAATTGTCTCTGAAACTGCTGATTGTTTTTTCGAGGGCCTTTCACAGGGTGGCGGAAAAATTAAAGGAAGACATTCGAAGCCACAACCTGAACACGACGGAATTCGCCGTCCTGGAGCTTTTGTACAACAAAGGCGATCAACCGATTCAGCAAATCGGGAAAAAAATCCTCTTGTCAAGCGGAAGCATCACCTACGTCATCGACAAATTGGAAGAGAAAAACCTGGTATGCCGCAGAAATTGCCCGACGGATCGCCGGGTCGTCTATGCAACCATCACCGACGGCGGCAAACAGTTAATGAAAGAGATATTTCCCAAGCACAAAAAAGCCGTTCAGCAAATTTTCCAAGCGCTCTCGCCGGAAGAAAAGCAAATCCTTATTTCCTTGTTGAAGAAATTGGGTTTCTCCTTGGAAACCTGATTTATTTTGGGTTTTTATCTTGATTTCAAGATACATGAACTCAGGATAATTGGTTCCATCCCTCACCCCGAAAAGGAGGTGTTTGTCGAAGGAGGCGCTGAGCTTATCACAATCAGCCGAAAAGGACAGATTACAGATTAAAGAAGGACCGAGTATCAAAAACATGCAACATTATAAGGAGGAATACGACATGAGCGTCAAGCTTGCTATTTTCTATTACAGCTCCACCGGGACCAACCACCAGCTGGCGAAATGGGCGGCCGAAGCGGCGCAAGAAGCCGGAGCCGAAGTGAGGATCCGAAAGGTGCAGGAACTGGCCCCGGAGTCGGCCATCGAACAAAACCCCGCTTGGAAGGCGCACCATGAAGCGACGAAAAATGAACCGGTTGCCTCCCTGGAGGATCTCGAGTGGGCGGATGCCTATATTTTCAGCGTTCCCACCCGGTTTGGGAATGTACCTTCCCAGATGAAGCAGTTCCTGGACACCGCGGGAGGCCTGTGGGCCGAAGGGAAACTGGCCAACAAAGTGGTGAGCGCCATGTCCAGCGCTTCGAACCCGCACGGGGGGCAGGAACAAACCATCCTGGCCCTGTATACCACGTTCATGCATTGGGGAGCCATCATCGCCGCACCCGGTTACACGGATCCCTCCATTTTTGCGGGCGGAGGCAATCCCTACGGAACCAGCGTCACGGTCGACCAGGATGGAAACATGAAAGAAGACGTGAAAGACGCGGTCAAACATCAAGCCCGGCGCACCGTCCAGGTCGCCCAGTGGCTGCAGAAAGGAATGCAATGATCCAGAGATCCGCCGCGGGTGGCCGCGGCGGATCTTTGTGTTTTCGGCACCCTTCCCCGCCTGACCGGATTGTGAGCAGGATCACAGAAGGATGTTCAAGGATGGGTTTCAATTGAGGTGAACGGACTCTTCGCCGTTCTTCCGCACGTCCAAACGAAATCTGACGGGCTCGCGGATCCACAGGCCATGGAGTGGAGAGAGGAGGATACGGATATGGCCAAATACACCCTGGTGGATAAAGAGACATGTATCGCCTGCGGAGCTTGCGGAGCGGCCGCACCCGACATCTTTGACTATGATGATGAAGGGCTGGCCGAGAACATCCTGGAAGGGGACGACAACCGGGGAGTGGTGGAAGTTCCCGAAGAACTGTACGAGGAACTGGAAGATGCCCATACCGGTTGTCCCACCGGATCGATCAAAATTTCCTCACAGCCGATGGACGGAGATCCCGACAAAGCAGAAGAATAACGGATCAGCGGTGCCGGAAGCGCCATCACCCTTCAGGATGGCGCTTTTTCGAAATAATAAATGCACAAACGCCTATCCAATTAGATGGATTTATATTATGATCTACTTTAAATCAATAAAGGAGGAATTTTGAATGGATGTCCTGACCGCCATCGAAAAGCGTCGGGAAATCACCCGTTTTAAACCCGATCCGATTCCGGACCGTCTGATGGATGCATTGCTTCAATCCCTGTATCTGGCCCCGAGCGGAAATAACCTTCCCTCCCGGGAATTCATCGTCGTCAAGGATCGCGAAATGCTTCGATCCCTCACTCCGACCACTCCCTACATGAAATGGCTTGAACAAGCCGCCGTCGGAATCGTCATCATCGGCAGGCCGGATGTCAGCAAATATTGGCTGCAGGACGCATCCATCGCCGGGGGGTACGCCTGGCTCACCGCCGTTTCGCTGGGACTCGGTGCCGCCTGGGGAGCCGTTTACCACTCCGAGGATGAGGCGGAATCGAAGAGACGGGAAGATCGGGTCAGGAAGCTTCTGGGAGTCCCCGATCAACACCGGGTGGTGGCCGTTTTGGGCTTCGGATTCCCCGATGAAGTGCCGAATCCAAAGGAAATGTACCCGCTGGAACGGGTGGTCCACCGGGAAGGATACGGAAAGTAAGTCCCTTGCCGGGACCGTCCGGATGGCGGACGCCCGAAAGCGATGAGCCCCAAGCGGTTCAAACTCCCCGATGACAATACCAAGCCGCCCCCGGCCGAGGGGCGGCTTTTTTCGTCGGATCAGCCAAAGAAGCCCAGTTGCCTTTTCGCCTCTTCCGACATCTTGTCGGGCGACCAGGGAGGATTCCAGACGATGTCCACTTTGACGGAGCGAATCCCCGGCTGTCCCTCAAGCAGCCGTTCGACTGCACGGGTAATGGTATCGTGCAGCGGGCATCCCGGCGTGGTCAGCGTCATGCGGATATAGACGTCTCCGTCGTCATTCCGAATTTCGTACACGAGCCCGAGGTCGACGATGTTGACTCCGAGCTCGGGATCGTAAACCTCCCGCAGCAGCTCGCGAATCTCTTCCGGCTTCAGATGAATCACCTTTGGCCACCTCCTCTGTCCAACGGTTCCCGGCTAGCGGGCAAACACCCTCGCGATCAGAAATGCATAATACAGCGAGAAGAGCGAAAGGGCACCGAGACTCCACCGCGTCCAAACCGCCATCTCCATCCCCAGACCGACCATCACGGCCAAAAGGCACAATCCCACGCCTGCCAACACAAAGGCCGCCTGTCGGTCATCCAGCAGATCGCCCATCGTGGGGGTCTTCTCCTTCCCGGCACGGGGACCGTATTTGTGGGTCCACCAGAGAAAGGGAACGATTTTCGACAAATACCCGAGAATCGTCATGGCAACCCAACCCCACAGGTAAGCCCAGGCGAAGATGACAATGAACCGCTCATCCTTCGCCAGATCGGGGGCAATCAGCATGAGCGCCAGCGCCGCCGAACAGATGACAGCCAGCGCCCGCGCGCTGTAGACGGATGCCCGGATGCCGCCACCGGGATTCTTTTTGTGTCGCGCCTTGCGCACCTTCGTTATATAAAAGTTGTAAGCGTACACCGCCAGGGTCAGCAGGCCGAGGGAAAGGCCGAAGCCAAAGGCGGGAAATCCCGCCAGAAAAAGAACGACTCCCGCCAGAACCGCAGCGTTCCACAGCCATGCGATGATGCGGGGCAAACGGTCGGAGATGCCGTGCGCCAGATAAAACATCGGCAGCATTTTGTAGCTGAAGCCGGTGATCAACAGACCAAACCACCCGACCGTCCCCATCCAGATATGGCTGAAAAAGAGCGGGTCATGCCATTCAGGCCACAGTCCGAACGCGAAATTGATTCCCATCAAAAATCCGGCCAGCCCCGTAAGCAGGAGGTAAAGAAGCGCCGTAGCCGAGCTGAGGGTGATCGGATTCCACCGGGCGGCCTGCAGGATCGTCAGTCCGATATTCAGGACAAACAGCAGGATGCCCAGCAAGGCCAGCACGGCGAACAGGGCGATCCACTGCACCCGGAAAAAGCCGAATCCAGTCAGCAGGCCGAGGACCCCGGCAAAGTAGACGCCGAACTGGACATACCCCAGCCGGCGGCTGAACACGTCCCTCTGAAGCACCACGCTGATGAGCTGATACACCGCCCCCATGGCGATCATCGTCGCCCAGCCGAGGATCAGCCAATGGGCAAAAAGCCAACCGGAGGGGCTCCGCGGCGGTTGGAGGATCCATCCGGACGCCTGCAGGAGGGTCGCGAGGTTGAACAGTCCGAACAGGGCAAGTCCCGTTGCGATAAACAGAAAAGGGAGGCGAAACATCACAAGCCATCCTTTACATTTTTTGGATCGTCACCCGAGCCGAACCGTCCGGTTGTTCCTCGATCTCGTAGGGATATCCCAGCGAGTCCAGCTCCTCCAACAGGAACACGGGAACCCGGTCGTTGTGAATCACAACCCGGTCCCCCTTCCGGCACTTTTCCAGGGCATTCAAGGTGCGCATCATCGGTTGTGGGGGTTCAAGCCCGCGGTTGTCCAGTTCAATGGTCTGGGGTGAATCCGCAGTCCCGTCCCGGGATGGGTCCGCCTTCGATTTCTGCAAAGAGGGAAGCCTCTCTTCGGCCGCCCCCATCTCCCCCAATTCCTTTTTTCGTTCCTTGGATACGAAGGTCACCACCCAATGATCCTTTGCCAGCTTCTCCGTTTTGTAGGCAAAACCCTTGGCCTTCATGACGCCCAGCAGCGGTGTGGGCTTAAAGGTGGCGTGCAGAACGAAGGTGTCTTCCGGACCGAGGGATTTCACCGTGTCCATGATCAGCTTGAAGGGTTCCAGTTTTTTACGCAGGTAAGGTCGGACATCCAACTCCACCGTGCGTTCTCCCATCTTGATCATCTCCTCACTGCGACCGATCCGTGACGACGGGAGGAAGCGCCGCCTTCGCCCGTTCGTACAGAGCCGCCATCCCGCCGTAAAGGGCGTAGAAGAAGGCATCGGGCGCATCGAGGGAAAAGGAGAGGTACTGCTTCGGATCGGCTCCCAACATGTGTTCAAACAGGGCGGCGCTGTCGTAGGCATAAAAGCAGAAATGGACAAATTGAAACTCCGGCATCTTCTCGTAGATCGTCACAATGTCCTTGGCATAGCGCTCCACATCCTTCTCCGCCTCACGGATCATGGTGATCGCATCTTCCAATTCCACCGCGATTTTGATCGTTTTTTCGTCAACAACGGTGATTTTCGCCATGGCACGGCTCTCCTTATTTCTTCCCAATTTTCACTTGGAATACCTCGGGTCCCTCTTCAAGGTACTCCCAGGTGAATCCGTCGGGATACATCGACTCAAACTGGTATCGCAGGGGGATCGGATTGTGATCGTTGATCAGAAGCAAGGCTTCTCCGGGCTTCAATTGATCAAAGGTTTCAAAGATCACCCTGTGCTTCAGGTGCGGCGGATATTCCGTCACCTTGATCGTCGCTGCAAATTCCTTCATGGCCATCTCCTCCCAAGCATCAAATTACCGGACATCTTAAATGATAAAATTGTTTAAGGAACCTTATTGTGACCTCTGTCACACCCGCCGAAATATCTTCGAAAGTCCTGAATGCGCGGGATTTCTCCGGTTCGCGGAACGGGAAAAGCTCTTGACGATTCGTATACAAAAATATTAGAGTAACGAAAAGAACGTCCGAGCAATGTTCTCGAAAAGAGGGAGCCCATGAACCGAAGCCTGTTGGTCTATCTGGTATCCTTCGCCGCCTTTCTCGGCCCTTTCACCCAATCCATCTATACGCCGATGCTGCCCGAAATCCAAAGGCACTTCCACACGTCGGCCTTTGTCGTCAACCTCACCATCTCGATCTTCACCCTCGGGCTCGCCCTCATGCAGCCCGTCTACGGTCCCCTGGCGGATTTTTTGGGAAGACGGAAAGTGCTTCTCACGGGCATTTTGATCTATACGGGGGCTTCCGTCGGCGCCGCCATGTCTCCCACCATCTGGTGGCTCATTTTCTTCCGCGCCTTGCAGGCTGTGGGGATCGCCGCCGGTTCGGTGATCGCCACCACTGTCATCGGCGACCTTTTCCAGGGAAAACGGCTGGGACGGGCGATGGGCACCTTTCAAATGCTCGTCACCTTGGGGCCGGTGGCCGGTCCCGTCATCGGGGGCATCGTCGGCGGATGGACCGGCTTTTACGGGGTTTTCTGGGTCCTGACGGTCACCGGACTGCTGATCGGCGCCGCCAATATCTTCCTGTTGCCGGAAACCAAACCGGAAAGCGAAACCAAAAAATTTCATCCGGCGGACATGTTCAAGGTGGTGACCCAACGGACCGGATTGGCCATCGCGCTGCTCGGTTTTATCCAGTATTACGCCCTGTACAATTATCTCGTCTTCCTTCCCCATCTGCTGTCCGGATCCTTCGGCCTGTCTTCAAGTCAAAAGGGGTTGTCGTTCCTGCCCCTCTCCCTCTGCATCGTGGTCGGCAGTTTTCTGGGCGGACGCCTGCAGGAGAAATGGGACCGCCGCAAGTTCCTGGTCTCCGCCGGCTCCGCCAACGTGCTGGCAACGCTGCTCTACGTCGGCTGCTCCTCCTTCTCGCTGCCCTTGATCTTGGCGAGCACCGCCCTCTTCGGCCTTTTCCTCGGATTATCCCTCCCCGTACAAACCACTCTCCTCGCCACCATCTTTCAGGAGAACCGGGCGACGGCCATGGGCGGCTACAATTTCGCCCGCTATCTCGGAATGGCGGCGGGGCCGCTGCTCGGAGCACTGCTGTTCAAACTGGGAAGCCATGCCGAGTTTCTGTTCGCCGCCGCGGCGTTTGCCGGGGTGGTCGGCTTTTCTTGGCGACAGTTCCACCGGGAATGGAAATCCCGACAAGCCGCTTGACCCCAGATATCCGGAGAAAAAAGAGAAGGACCGCCAGCCGAAGCCGGCAGCCCTTCCTTCCCGTCACAAATCCCCGATCCGGCAAACGGTAATCCTGCCGCACAGGGACACGGATTCTCCCGGCCGCAGGATGTTGAGTCCCGTCAGGGACGGGGGCAGATCCAGGTTGGGTGCATTGGTCACCCAGGTGTAAGGTTCCGGGCACAAAAATCCCCGATCTCCGCCTCCGTTATAAATCACCCAGTGTCGAAAATGCTCATCGCATTCGTAAACGATGATGAGCCCCGCATTTTCGTCCCGGATGACCGCTTCATTTCGCCCTTCCGATGCTCCGGAGGAGAGGAACGCATCATCCAGGCTGCGGCCCATCAGGTTGTCCCCTTTCCTCAGCCGGAGAGTGATTGCGGTTTCTTTCAGTTCTCCTGTGGGGAGAAAACGCTCGTTCAGGACCCACTGCTTATCCGCCGCCAGGGAAAAGGAGCATTTCTCCAGGGATCCGCCGGGTTCTACGGGATAGCGAAAGGTCGTATGGTAACCAAAGCCCCAGGGAAATGCCTCCGTCCCCCGGTTTGCGATGGTGGCCGTCTTATGGAGGGTGGAACCTTCGATGCGGTACCGGACGGACAGGGTGAACGGATGCGGAAACTGCTCGTAGATCTCCGGATGTTTTTCCGTGTCGAATCTCGTCTCCAACACCGCGGATGTACCGAATGCCTCCGCTTTGACCAGCTCCCATCCCCGCTGGTACACCCATCCGTGGAGATGGTTGCGACGCTCCTTTTCGTTGATCTCCAGCCGGTAGGTCCGCCCCTGGAAGGTGAACCGGCCGTCTCCGATCCGGTTGGGCGGAAAAAGGACCGGTATGCCGTACAAGACGGGGCTTGCGCGGTACTCCTCGACGGAGCGGGGCACCCGCAGCAGTTGCCGGTTCCACTCCCGACTGAAAAGGGAAATCACGTTGCTGCCCCACCCCGGGACCAAAATCATCTCCAATCGATCATTTCCGGCGCGGTATGCCGGTTCTCCCAGAAACACGGTTTCTTCGCAACGGGCCAAGATCGATTCCTCCGTTCACAATCTCCATTTTTCTTCTGCGGCGGCCGATACACCCCCCGCTAAACCCCCGAATAGGCCATGAACCCTCCGTCCACGGGGACGACGATGCCGGTGACAAATCCGCTCGCCCGTTCGTCAATCAGCCACAGCAGCGTGCCCAACAAGTCCTCGGGTCTTCCCAAGCGTCTCATCGGCGTGTGGGAAATGATTTTTTGCGCTCTTTCCGTGTAGGAGCCGTCGGGATGCATCAAGAGATAACGGTTTTGTTCCGTGAGAAAAAATCCGGGAGCGATGGCGTTTACGCGGATTCCAGCATCGGCCAGGTGAACAGCGAGCCATTGGGTGAAATTGTTGATCGCCGCTTTGGCCGCGCTGTATGCGGGAACCTTCGTCATGGGACTGGGCGCGCTCATCGAGGAAATGTTGATCACCGTCCCCTTTTTGGGGATCATGTTCCTGACAAACACCTGGGTCGGAATCAGCGTGCCGATCACGTTCAAATCGAAAACCGATTCAAATCCTTCCGGCGAAAGGTCAAAAAAGGTGACCAGCTCCTCGTTGTTCAGATCCTCGAGGCGGAAGGTCTCCCTCGTGGTGCTTCCCTGCGGGCGGTTTCCCCCGGCTCCATTGATCAACACATCGCAGGGGCCGTACGTTTTACCGACGATTTCTCCCGCCCGCTTCACGCTCTCCACCTGAAGAACATCACACTGGACTGGCAAAGCTTCTCCGCCGGCATCCCGGATTCGCCCGGCCACCCGAACCGCCTTTTCGTACGTCCGGTTCAGAATCGCCACTTTCATGCCTTGTCTGGCCAGCTCTTCCGCCATGCAACCGCACAAAACGCCTCCCCCGCCGGTAATGACCGCCACCTTGCCCTTCAATCCGGGATGGATCGGCAGCACGTTTCACCCTCCCCTATCGCAGTAAGATCAAGTCTTCATTCCGCGGCTGTCCGAAAAAGCCGCTCCAGGGGAAAAATCCCCCCTTGGTCACCGCTTCCCCGCCTTTTCCAAGGCATCCCATAATCCCCATAGATACATGATGCCGAGGGCCCTGTCGTACAACCCGTAACCGGGACGGCTCTCCTCCTCCCAGATCTGCCTGCCGTGGTCCGGCCGGACGTAGCCCTTAAAACCGCAGTCGTGATAGGCCTCGACGATCTCATAAAGATCGAGGGAGCCGTCCCGGTGGGAGGTTTCAATAAAATCACCATCCTTGTAAACCTTCACATTCCGGATGTGGGCAAAGGGGATGCGGTCTGAAAACTCCCTCACCATCCCGGCCACATCGTTGTTGGGATCGGCACCCAAGGCCCCGCTGCAAAGGGTGATGCCGTTGCAGGGGCTGTCCACCAGACGAATCAGCCTGCGAAGGTCCTCCCGGTTTTTCATGATGCGGGGCAGCCCGAACACGCTCCAGGGCGGATCGTCGGGATGGATGGCCATCCGGATTCCGAGCTTTTCCGCCACCGGAATGATCGCCTCCAGAAAATAGCGGAGGTTGTCCCAGAGCGCCTCTTCCGTCAGTTGGCGATACCGCTCGATCAAGTCGACGAGCTGTTCCCTCGACCGGTTCGAATCCCATCCCGGTAGCGTGTACTCCCGGGAATACATGTCGGCCAGTTCCCGCGGATCCATGCGGTCGATCTTCTCATGCTCATAAAACATCGCCCGGGACCCGTCCTCCAATTCCTTGTAGAAATCGGTGCGAATCCAGTCAAAGGCCGCCATGAAATTGTAGCAGATCACCTTTACACCGACGGCCGCCAGCTTCTCCATCGTTTTTTGATAGTTTTCGATATACCTGTCACGGGAGGGAAGCCCCAGCTTGATATCCTCGTGGACGTTCAGACTCTCCACCACTTCGGCATGCAGGCCGTATTCAGCCGCTTGCCTTTTTACCATGCTGATCTCATCCATCGGCCACTCTTCACCGGTAGGGATCCGGTGAAGCGCCCAAACGATTCCTTCGACACCGGGAATTTGACGGATCTGCTTCAGGGTGACCGTATCGTTTCCCGCTCCGAACCAGCGAAAAACCATGCGCACTTTTCCATTCCTCCGATGTCCAGTCAAGGATATCAATAAATCTTACGGCCCTTTTCATCGGGAATTCCCGATTTTCTGAAAAAATATGCATTGATGACGTCCCGCCACTCCCGGGCGTTTGCCAGTTGCTCCTGAAGTTTCGACAGCACGTGCTCATATCTTTCCTCATCGATCTTCCCTTTTAAACGGGTCCATCGCCGAATGAAGTCTTCCACCCGCTCGACCCCTTCAAAATGAGTGTTGTAAATGTGTTGGATCACGGTTTCTCCGGATTTCAGACGATGGGTGTAGGGCACATGATGAAAAAACAATAGCAGTTCATCCGGACAGGTTTCGAGAGACTCATACCTTTCGCGGTTCGGCGAAAAATACTGCCCAGTAAAACCGGTTCCCGTTTTCACGGTTCTATCGACCCCGATCCCCCGATGATCGGCGTAGTGATAAGTTCCCCAGTAGGAATACTCGTATCCGTCCACATCCGGGCCGTAATGGTGCCCCGGCTTGACCATCCATCCGATTCCCAGAGGGGCGGTGTAAGATTCGTAGACCCGCCAGGATTCCAGAAGCATGTCGCGGATGGTCTGCACCACCCGCGGATCGTGCCCGAAGCTGAGGCGCACCCACTCCTCGGCGATCTCCTCCGCCGAAAGATCGGGATTCCAAGCAAGCCGGCCGAATCCGTACAAATTGGCCTGAGCCAGGGTGTGTCCCGTCCAGTTTCGGTCATCCCCCACGTTGGACACCCCGGCGATTCCGCTGTAGCGGAACGGAAACACCTGGCCCCCGACGACGGCCTTCACCGTCGACCCCTTTCCTTCGGCATGGGTGTCAAAATCCAAAACCTCCTTCCACTGGGGCACCAGGAAGCACAAATCCTTTTGCTGTCCGGTGTACTCCTGCGTAATCTGGAGCTCCAGCATCTGGTTCGTCCTTTCCATGGCGCCGAAAAGCGGGGAAACGGGTTCGCGAACCTGAAAATCCATAGGCCCGTTTTTGATCTGAAGCACAACGTTGTCGGCAAATCGACCGTCAAGGGGTTTGAAATGATCGTAGGCAGCCCTGGCCCGATCCGTGGACCGGTCGCGCCAATCCTGGAAATTGTAGACGAAACACCTCCAAACGACCAGCCCTCCGTGGGGCCTGAGGGCTTCGGCAAGCATGTTGGCCCCTTCCGCGTGATCCCGGCCATAAGTAAGCGGACCCGGCTGATGTTCCGAGTCGGCCTTGACCACAAATCCGCCGAAATCGGGGATGTGCCGATAAATCTCTTCCGTCCTTTCCCGCCACCACCGCCGAACCTCCGGATCCAACGGATCGGCGGTGGGAAGTCCGCCGATCCACATGGGGCTGGCAAAATTGACGCTGAGAAACATCCGGATTCCGTAAGCCCGAAACACGTCCGCCAACCGGGCCACGTCCGGCAGCAGGGAACCGGTGATCAACCTGCATTCTTCCCGCCCCACATTCACATTGTTGATGGAAATCGCGTTGATCCCCGTGGAAGCGAGGAGCCGGGCGTAATCCCTGACGCGATCCAGCCGGCGGGCGATCCGCCCCCCATGATAGAAGATCGATTTGCCCGCATAACCGCGCTCAACGCTTCCGTCGAGATTATCCCAATGGTTGATCATCCTCAGCCGGTTTCCCGGATTTTCGACGATCTCAAGGGAATGAAGGGGCCGGCCGATCTGCATCAGCCGCAGAAGATGGAAAACCCCATAAAGCACGCCCCTGTCAGACTTCCCGAGGAGGAGGAGGGATGCACCTCCCTCGCGATGCGCGGTTTTCAAGAGATATCCTTCCTCGCCCATCTCCTCCCACGACCGCCGGTCCACCCAGTTCCGCCCCTCCGAGGGCGCGGCCATCACCAACGACGGGGAGACTTGGGGATCACGGGAGAGGGTCGGCGAGATGCCGAGCATCGAGGAAATCCCCGCCACCAGCTCCTCCCTGGCGGAATCGAGAATCGGGGAGCTTCCGCAAACCACCAGTTTTTTGCACCACTGCCGATACTGATCCGCCAACGCTTCGTCTTCAATCCGTTCATAGCGAAGCCAGCACGGATCAGATTCCCTGCCCTTCTTTTCAACCCGGCGAGAGTCCATGAAATCCCCCCTTCTCCTCAAGCGCCCGCCTCTTCCCCTTTGACCCCCAGAATGTGACGGGCGACAGACTGGCAAAGGAAGATTTTGATCAACCAGGAATGGCTGCCGGCGGGGGATATCTTTCGGCCCCCGTCTTCGAAGAGACAAGCCCCCTTCACCAGCACGGTCTCCAAATATTTTTCAGGACCCGCACATGTTGACCGAAGCGCCCGTCGGGATCCAACCCCTCCCGCAATGGGTGGAAACACCGGCCCAGGGACCCCAGTCCGCCAAAAACATTCTCCCCGGGCGGCCGTCCCATTTCCATATCGAAACCGAAACGGATTGTTCTATACTGATCCCCCTTCCTTTCACATTCCCTTTACGAAATTCCAGAAGTTTCTATCCAGCAAGTCGCTCACGTCCCGTTCAATCTCGTTTGTTGTCAATCGCCAGCCGGTATCGAACAGCGTCTCGTACTTTCGGTAGAGCACCCGGGCGATCACCCGGCGGGAATGATCCCATTTATAGATCAGCTGATCCAACACCCTCGCATCCGAATGCTGGGGAATGAAGGCGGTGCCCAGCATTTCACACCGCATTTCGGTGATCTCCTCCACCAGGGAAGGATTGTTCAAAAACCACCAGCAGCCGAAAACCATCAAATTGCGAAATTTCCTGGCGAGCACCGTCAGCTCGTGCTGGTTTTCCCGGGACAACATCGTCACGAAAAAGCGCCGATCCGGATGTCGGGCACAGATCCGCTCCACCGCCTCCACCCTCGCCCTCCCAACCATGTCGCCGGCGAGACCGAGGGACGGGTTCACCCTCCTCTTCACCCCGATCATCATCGCGAAGGGAATGTTCAGCCGGCTGCAGGCCTCCAGAACGCAGTGATCCAGCAGGTCGGATGCCGTGGAATTCGACGGATAATCAAAATCCGGAGGAAAGGAAGCCGCCAGATAGAGGGCATCCATCCTGCGTCCCCAGTCGACCAAAAATCGAAGGGTTTCCTCCACGGTCCGACGATTTCCCGGAGAAAACTCCGGCCCCACGTCATATCCCAGCTCCCGCAACACCCGGTATTGGTTCTTCCAATCGTAAAGCAGCGGATCAATACGCAGGGAAGAGCGAAAGCGCGGGTCCTTTTTCAGCTCATCCCCCTTTTTCAGCCACAGCTCCCGTTCTTCGGGATCGAAGGGGTCATTGGTCATTACGGCGGTTTTGACCTTGGCGACGGAAAATACCAGATCGACAAACCGCCGGTACGTCAGGCCTTCGTACCATTTCCGGTAAGTGGATAGATCCCGGGAGGAAACATCCATCCCCAGCCGCCCCAGGGTGGTCAGCACTCCCCGGCACGCTTCGCTGTACGGGGAATGCTCGACAAAAAGGGTCCTCCAGACATGCTCGGCCATCGCCTTTCGGTCAAGGGCCCGGAAATCCTCATAGGATAGGGACGTCTGCCTCATCGTTTCCGCGATCAGATAATGGTACGTAAGCAGGTGGTCCACGCCCCACAACCCCAGACAGCCGAAGGCGGGAGCATACAAATGGGTGTGCATGTCCGTCACGGGGGTTCGGTCTACCGCCTCGGACACAACCTGCCAAAGACGTTCCTTATCGGAAATGACGCCCGGCAATGGCTTCACTCCTGTCGTCAAAGGCTACCGGAAGAAAATTGAGCGGTTGCGCGCAAACGCGGCAACTTCGCGAGCGGCGCAACCGCCAACGGCTTTCCCAGCATCAACGGACACCCAGCAGGATCTCCATCGTCAGCTGATCCAGCCGCTCATAGTACATGGATTTCTCAGCCATTTTCTCCCGGCTGAACTCATAATCCATCAAGGACCGATGGGCCTCGGGAGAATACCGGAATTCAAAGCCGGCCACCTCCCGCCCCGCATTGATCTTTTTCAACAGATCCTGAATCTCTCGATCCTCATTGAACCTCTTCACTTTTTCCTTCAGAATCAGATAGGTGCGCATGCATCCCTTGGCAAAATCCTTGACTCCTTCAAGATCCTCCGTCCGATAGGCATGGGCATCGAAGTGACGGGGACCCTGATACTGATAATCCTCCAACAGCTTCACCAGGAAAAAGGCGCCCTTGATGTCCGCCGATCCGAAGCGCAAGTCTTGGTCAAACCGACCGATCTGCTGGTCGTTCAGATCGATGTGGAGCAGCTTTCCGCGCTCCAACGCCTGGGCGACCGCGTGATACACATTCAACCCGGCCATCCGCTCATGGGCCACCTCGGGATTGACCCCCACCATCTCCGGATGATCGAGGGTGTCGATATAACCCAACATGGCTCCCGTCGTGGGAAGATAGAGGTCACTGCGGGGCTCGTTGGGTTTGGCCTCCAATGCGAACTTCAAGCGGTATCCCCGATCCAAAACGTAGTCGCACAAATAGTTGATCGCTTCCCGGTGACGCTTCAACGCCGTGACGGGATCCTTGGAAGCATCCACTTCGGTGCCTTCCCGTCCTCCCCACAGGACGAAGATTTCCGCGCCCAATTCCACCCCCAGTTCGATCGCTTCGATCGTTTTCCGGATAGCGTAAGCCCGGACTTCCGGGTCGTTGGACGTGAAGGCCCCGTCTTTAAAAACGGGATTCCGGAACAAGTCCACCGTCGCCATCGGCACCTTCAAACCGGTCTCTTCGAGCGCCCGGCGGAAATCGCTGACGATCTTCCGCTTCTCCTCAAAGGAAGCGTCGATCGGAACCAGATCGTTGTCGTGAAAATTGACCCCGTAGGCGCCGACCTCCGCCAACACATTCGCAATTTCGACGGGGGACCAGGGAGTGCGGACCGGTTCCCCGAAGGGATCCCTCCCCGGATTGCCAACGGTCCAGAGCCCGAAAGTGAAACGATCCTCCGGTTTCGGCTGAAAACGATCCGTCATGTAACCCCACTCCTTTTATGTGAAAGAATTGATGGAAACCGAAATGAAGTGAAAGAAGACTTCCTTCAAGAGCCGGGGAAAACCTGTCTTTTATTCGGCACCATGATGGTCGGCGACCAGCCGGTGAACAAGCCGAAAGTCTTCCTTCAAATCTTGATACAGCTTTCGGTACAGCCGGTAATAGCGGTCGTACACCGCCCGGTTCTCCCCCAGGGGACGACATTTTTCGGCCACCCGGATGGTTTGCTCACAAGCCTCTTCCACGCTCGCAAACAACCCGGTTCCCACGCCGGCCAGCAGGGCCGCACCGAAGGCGGGGCCCTCGTTGGCCCGCACGCTGTATACGTCGTGTCCGAAGACATCGGCGATGATCTGCCTCCACAAGGGGCTCCGGGCTCCTCCTCCGGACACCCGGACCTCCGAGACCTTCAGCTCCATTTCCCTCAGGATCGACAGACTGTCGGCCAGGCTGTAGGCGACTCCCTCCATGACGGCACGGACAAAATGATTCTTTCGGTGCCTTGAGGTGATACCGAAAAAGACGCCCTTCGCGGCCGGATCCAGATGAGGCGTCCTCTCACCCATCAGATACGGCAAAAAGATCAATCCTTCGCTGCCGGGCTCCACCAGGGCCGCCTGTTCCGAAAACAATTCGTACGGATCCTTGTTCAGCAGATCGGCGACATTCCTTTCCGCATCACCGAACTGATTCCGAAACCACTGCAGCGATCCCCCAGCCGCCTGAGTCACTCCCATCACATGCCATTTCCCAGGCACCGCATGGCAAAAGGTGTGCAACCGCCCTCCCGCATCCACCTTCACCTGCTCGGAAAAGGCGAAAACCACACCGGAAGTTCCGATCACCGCGGATACGACCCCGGGCCGGACGATGCCGTTCCCCACGGCGCCGGCCGCCTGATCCCCTCCGCCTCCGACCACGGGGGTTCCCGCAGCGAGGCCGGTCTCCTTGGATCCCTGGGCATGGACCGTTCCCGTCACTTCATGGGATTCGTGCAGCCGAGGCAGCCAATCCCTCTGGATCCCGAGGTGCCGAATCATCTCCCCGGACCACGACCGATTGGCGACGTCCAACAGCAAGGTCCCCGAGGCGTCCGACACCTCGGTGGCGAATTCCCCGGTCAGTTTGTACCGAATGTAATCCTTGGGCAACAAAACGCGGTGGATCCGCTCAAAGACCTCCGGCTCCCTCTCTTTCACCCACATCAGCTTCACGGCGGTAAAATTGGGGAGGGGCGGATTGGCCGTGTATTCAATGATCCTTTCCCTGCCGATCCGCTCCTCCATCCCCTTGGCCTGTGCCTCGGTCCGCTGATCGCACCAGATGATGGCCGGTCGAAGTACCTTCCCTTCCCGATCCAGCAGCACCAAGCCGTGCATCTGCCCGGTCAGACCGATGCCCCGGATCTCTTTCCCGGAAATGCCCGTTTCGGCCAAAATCCGCCCCACCGAATCCCTGACCGCTTGCCACCAGTCCTCGGGATGTTGCTCCGCCCATCCCGGCTTCGGTTGGTACATCGGATATTCGGCAAGGGCCGATGAAATCACCGTCCCGTCCTCACGGAACAGGCAGGTTTTGGTGCCCGAGGTTCCGATGTCGATCCCCAGCAAAAAACTCACGATCCCTCACTCCCCGCTTCCGATGAAATGTCCCACCAGACGGCCAAGATCAAAATGAGTCCCTTGACGATGTACTGCCAAAAGGCATCGATATCCAGCATGCTCATCCCGTTGTCCAGGCTGACCATGACCAAAGCCCCGATGAGGGAACCGGTCACGCTTCCGGTACCTCCCTTGAGGCTGGTCCCTCCGATCACACAGGCGGCGATGGCGTCCAGCTCGTACATCTGACCGGCCCCCACCGTCGCCGCGTTGAGGCGGGCCGTCAAAATCAGGCCGGCCAGAGATGAAAGCAAACCCATGATGACAAAGACGGCAAATATATGCCTTTTGACGTTGATGCCGGAATACTTGGCCGCCTCGCTGTTTCCGCCGATGGCGTACAGATACCGGCCGAAACGGGTTCGGTTCAGAACAAAACCGAAGATCAGGAGCAGGAGGAAGACAAACAGGATGGGCACGGGAATTCCCAGGTAGCGGTTCATCATGTAGACGAAGGCCACGATCAGCAGGGAGTACCCCGCCATTTTGCCGTAGGATACAACGGGACTTTCCAGCTTCAGCCCCCACTCCCGCCGCTTTTTTCTTTTGCGGGCGGTCAGGAAAAAAAGGAGAAAGATGACGATCCCACCCAGTATGTAACCGACGGCATAGGGAAGGTAACTCTGGCCGATACGCTGAAAACTCTCCTTCAGGGGGGCGACGGTTTCCCCTTTGCTGATCCCGATGAGGATTCCCCGGAAAATCAGCATGCCGCCCAGGGTGACAATAAAGGAAGGCACTCCCCGGTATGCCACCCACCATCCCTGCCACCCCCCCAGAAGGAGGCCGGCGAGGAGCGTCAACAGGAGGACAGCAGCCGTATCCCACCCGTACCATACTTGCAGGATGGCGGCCATTCCGCCGGCCAATCCCACGAGGGAGCCGACGGAAAGATCGATGTGACCGGTGATGATCACCAACGTCATTCCGATCGCCAGAATCGAGATCACGGACATCTGGCGAAACAGGTTGGACAGATTGCGGGACGACAAGAAATCGCCGTCAGTCAGAACGGTGAACAAGAGGGCGATGAATGCCAGGGCGATGATCAAGCTGTATGCTCGAATGTCGAAGGACAGCGCTTTACGCAAAGGTGCCCCCTCCCGTCACACATGCCATGATTTTCTCCTGCGTCGCTTCCTTTCGGGTAAATTCTCCCACCAGTCTCCCCCCGGCCATCACCAGGACGCGGTCCGACATCCCGATCACCTCCGGCAAATCGGAGGAGATCAGCACCACCGCCACGCCCTCCCGACTCAACTCGTCGATGATCTGATAAATGTCCGCTTTGGCGCCGATATCCACCCCGCGGGTCGGCTCGTCCAGGATCAGTACTTTCGGGTGGGTCATCAAGGACTTGCCGAGGAGGACCTTCTGCTGGTTTCCGCCGCTCAAACCCTTGATTCTCATTTCGATGTCGGCCATTTTAACCCGCATTCGGGATGCCTGCTCCTCCGCCTCCCGCAGCTCCCGCTCCTCGTCGACGATCCCGCATTTCACCAACCGATCCAGGGATGCCATGGAGAAGTTTTTCTTGATATCCATCCCGAGAAACAGGCCGTATCGTTTGCGATCCTCGGAAAGATAAACGATGCCGTGACGGATCGCCTCCCCCGGATGGCGAAGAGTGAGCTCCCTTCCCTCGAGAAGCACCGTTCCCTCCGCCTTTCCCCCGTACGCGCCGAAAATGCCGGAAAACAGCTCGGTCCTTCCCGCGCCGACAAGTCCTGCAAATCCGAGCACCTCCCCTTTTCGCAGGGCGAAGGACACGTCATGAACCACCTTTTTTTCCCTGTGAACCGGGTGATACACCGTGTAATTCCTCACTTCGAGGATCGTTTCGCCCGCAACCCCCTCCCGCTGGGGATACAGCGCGCCAACCTTTCTACCGACCATCATGGAGATGATTTTTTCTTCGCTCAATGCTTCGATTGAAGAGGTGCCCACCACTTTTCCATCGCGGAGCACCGTGACCGCATCCGCCAACTCCATCACTTCGTTCAACTTGTGGGATATATAAATGCAGGTGACTCCTTTTTCGCACAGATCCTTCAAAATCCCCATCAATCGGCGGACCTCTTCATCGGCCAACGCGGAAGTGGGCTCGTCCAGGATGAGGATGTCGCCGTTTTTGGAAAGCGCTTTGGCAATTTCGATCAATTGCTGTTGTCCGATCCCCAGACCGCCCACCTTCGCCTCCGGATCGAGATCCAGCCCGAGGAAGTCCATCCACTTTTTCGTCCGAACGTACAGCGCTTCCCGGTCAATCACGCCGTATCTGCAGGGTTCAGCGCCCAAAAAGATGTTTTCCGAAACGGTCAACTCCCCGACGAGCGAGAACTCCTGGTGAATGACGGCGATTCCGGCCGCTTCCGCATCGCGGGGGGTTTGAAAACGTTTTTCCTCCCCGTTGATCCGGATCTTCCCTTCATAACTTCCAGCCGGGTAAACACCGCTCAAAATTTTCATCAAAGTGGATTTGCCGGCGCCGTTTTCGCCGAGAAGCGCGTGGATCGTCCCTTTCTTCACGGCGAAGGAGACGCCGTCCAAGGCGCGGGTGCCGGGAAATTTCTTCGTGATCCCTTCCATCTCCAGGACGTGCACGGGATCCCCCCCTGTAAGAGGCCGGCTTTGTCAATTCCGTTTCGGACGCTCGGCCTCCGGCACGTTTTTGTATACATCATCAAAGGAATGGAATCCGTCTTTGATGATCGTCTCCATCATGTTCTCCCGGTCCACCGCGATGGGAGAGAGCAGAAGGGCGGGAACGTCCTTTTTCCCGTTGTTCACCGTATCGGTGGTCTCGATTTTTTCCTGCCTGGCCAGCCGAACCGCCGCCTCCGCCGCCTTAAAGGCCAGCTCCCGGATCGGCTTGTAAACCGTCATCGTCTGTTTTCCTTCCACAATCCGCTGACAGGCCGCAAGATCGGCATCCTGACCGGATATGGCCACTTTTCCCGCCAGGTTTTGAGCCGCCAGCGCTTCCACGGCTCCTCCCGCGGTGCTGTCGTTGGAAGCGACCACGGCATCGATCTTGTTTTTGTTGGCTGTCAGGGCGTTTTCCATGATCTTGAGCGCTTCATCCGCCTGCCAATCCTTGGCCCACTGGTCCCCGACGATTTGAATGTCGCCCTTGTCCACCAGGGGCTTGAGCACCTTCATCTGCCCTTCCCGAAACAGCTTGGCGTTGTTGTCAGTGGGAGATCCTCCGAGCAGAAAATAGTTTCCCTCAGGAACCTTTTCCACCAGATATTGCGCCTGCAACTCGCCCACCCGAACATTGTCGTAGGAGATGTACAGGTCCACGTCGGAATTGTTGATCATCCGATCGTAGGCGATCACCGGCACCTGCTCCTGATTGGCGAGATTGACCGCGGAGGCCATCGCATCGGAACTGTGCGGAATGATCACGAGCACATCCAGATCCTTCGACAACATGTTCTCGATCTGGGCAAGCTGTTTGGCATCATCCCCGTTGGCGGACTGCACGATCACCTCGGCTCCCAGTTCTTCGGCCTTCTGGATGAAGAAGTCCCGGTCCTTTTGCCATCTTTCCAGCCGGAGATCATCAATCGACATGCCGATGGTGATTTTATCATCCCCGGCGTCGGAACCGACATCCTGGCCGCACGCAGAAAGGAGAAGAAGGAGTGCTGCAGCCGCAAAAATCACCCAAGCACGGGACAGCCGCCCACTCATTCACGACCCCCTCCAATTCGCATTTTCCTGAAACGTCTGTCTCTTCCCATCTTAACACAACCGACTAACTTTGTCTATCGACTTAACTAATTAATACCGGGGCACCGGCTCATTTGCTTTTTTCGCGAGTTTATTGGATACTGTAAAGTATAATGGTTGAATGATCAAAGAAAGTGAGGCTTGTCCATGCCAGTTACTGGGGATCAAAGTCTGATCAAGAAAATCAATCAATCGATCGTTCTCGAAATGATCCGAAACCATTGCCCCATCTCCCGGGCTCAGATCGCCGAATTGACCGGGTTGACCAAGGGGACGGTCTCCACCATCGTAAACGACTTGATGAAAGACAACCTGGTGTACGAAATCGGTCCCGGTCGCTCCAGCGGCGGGAGACGTCCCGTTATGCTCATGTTCAACAAGGCGGCCGGATATTCCATCGGCGTCGACCTGGGCGTCAATTACCTGCTGACCGTGCTGACCGACCTGCAGGGAAATATCGTCCTCGAACAAACGAGTCTCTATCAGGATTTGTCGTACGATGAAATCCTTTCCCTGCTGAAAAAAGACCTGCGGACGATCATCGATCAGGCCCCTTCCAGCACCTACGGCATTATCGGGATCGGCATCGGCATTCCCGGAATTGTCGGAAACGACGGAACCGTCCTGTTCACTCCCAATCTGGGATGGAAGGATGTGGACCTCAAAGGGGTGATCAACAACGAATTCCAGGTGCCCGTTTGGATCGACAACGAGGCCAACACGGGGGCCTTGGGTGAAAAGTTGTACGGAGCCGGACGGGAAGCCTCCGACCTCGTCTATGTCAGCGTCGGGATCGGCATCGGAACGGGCATCGTGTTGAACGGGGAACTGTACAAGGGAATCTCCGGCTTCTCCGGGGAGATCGGCCACACCACGATCGAAGTAAACGGAAAAAAGTGCCGGTGCGGAAACAAGGGATGTTGGGAGCTGTACGCGTCGGAGCACGCCTTGCTGTCCCAGGCGAAATCCCTGCCGATGTTCCGCGGCGGGGACAATCGGGAAATCGATCTTGAATCTTTGATCCGCCTGGCCGATGAGGGGCACACCGAGGTGATCAATCTGTTCAACCAGATCGGTGAATACCTGGGAATCGGGATCATGAACATCGCCCTCAGCTTCAATCCCGAACTGGTGATCATCGGCAACCGGCTGAGTAAAGCCCAGCAGTGGATCGTGAATCCGGTCAAAAAAGTCCTGAGCAACCGGCTGATGCCTTACCACCGGGAAAAGCTGAGGGTCGAATTCTCCAACCTGGGCGTTTATTCGAGCGCCCTGGGGGCTTCCTCGTTGGCGATCTCAAACTTCTTTTCCGACTCAAAGGTGACCCTCGAATAGACGAGCGCAAAGAAAAAAGCCCTCGGCGGTGGCCGAAGGGCATAGAAAAAAATCCGTCCCTGTGTCCGGCCAATCGGCAATTTGGGGTGATGGAACGCCATCCCCCACCGGCCCATCCCGGATTGCCCCGAAAAATCCGGACCGCTCTTTCTTCCCTGCGAAACCGCAAGGCAACATCTCCTCCGTCCTCTCTGCCGCATCGGACCGCCGTCCGAATCCCGCGCATGCTTGCCGAAGGGCCGAAAATCGGAGCATTATCTCCGGGCTCCCGGGCCCGACATCCATCCACCGGTCGCGCACCACCGCGCTCCAACGCGGAATATGCAAGCAAACTCGGACGGCGATCGCCACCACCTGAAAGCGAGGCTGCGGACAAATTCCTCTACTGCCGATCCTGTCAACCCTTCACTGCACCGGCAGCCAGGCCCTTCACCACTTTTTCCTGGGAAATGAAGTATGCGATCAACAGGGGCAATGTTCCCAAAACCAGCGCCGCCATGATCCCCGGTACATTGACGGAGAACTCCCCGTAGAAATCCCGCAGCCCCAACGGCAATGTCTTGTTTTCCGGACTGGAGGTCAGCACCAGGACAAAGACGAACTCGTTCCAAATCTGTATGAAGTTGTAGATGGCGACCGTCGCGATCGCCGGCGTCGACAGCGGAAAATGGATCTTCCAAAACATCTTGAAATGAGAACACCCGTCAATGCGCGCGGCATCCTCCAATTCCCGCGGAATCTCCTGCATAAATTGCGTCAATATGAAGATCGACACCGGCAGGCTGAAGGCAATATACGGGCCGATCAACGCCAACAGGGTATCGTACCAGCCCCATTCCCTGACGAGAATATACAGGGGAATCAAGGTCGTGTGAACGGGAATCATCATCCCTGCCAAAAACAGAAAAAACAAAGGGCGATTCAGACGAAACTTCATCCGTGAAAAGGGGTAGCTCGCCATGGCCGCCAGGATGACCACCGCGATGACGGAAACGACGGAAACGATGATGCTGTTGAGAAAATATCTCGGGATATCCATCTGCAATACCCGAACATAGTTTTCAAATGTGAAGGACGTAAAAAAGGAAACCGGGTTTTGAAAAAAATCCGATTGGCTCTTGAAGGAAATCATCACCATATACAGGTACGGAAAACCCGTAAATATCAAAAACAGGATCGCCAAGGCGTATAGGGGAATTTTTTTCATCTCCTTGATCATACGGCCTCATTTCCTTTCCTTCTGAAATGGCCGAGGGAGTATACGAGCACGGTCACGATGAAGGCGATCAGAAACATGGCGAAGGAAATGGTGCTCGCATAACCCATATTGAAATAGGAAAAGGCCTGCTTGTACATATAGGTCGCCATCAGCTCGGTGGAATTGTTGGGTCCTCCGCCCGTCATCACAAAGATCAAGTCAAAATACTTGAGGGAACCGATGATGGACAGAATGGAAGAAGTGATGATCGTGGGAAGCAGCAGCGGAAGGGTGATATGGCGAAATTTTTTCCAGGGACCGGCTCCGTCGATGCTCGCCGATTCGTAGATTTCCTCCGGAATCCCGACGAGTGCCGCCCGAAAGAGAATCATGTAAAAAGGGGTGAACTGCCAACAGACCGTGGCAACCACCGACCAAAAAGCGGTTTCTTCGCTACCGAGCCAGCTGCTCTTCAAAAAGGAAAGTCCGACGAGATCCAGGGTGCGGTTCAGAATCCCCTGATTGGGGTCATAGATGTAAATCCACAAAATCCCGACGGCAACGCTGGACATCAACAGGGGAAGAAAATAGACGGTGCGGAAAAGGCGCAACCCCCGGATCGGGGAAAACAAAAGCAGAGCCAGGATAAGTCCCAAGGGCAGCTGGGTCAACAGGGATGCGACGACCAACAGCAGATTGTTTTTCAGCGAAAGCCAGAACACATCGTCCGACAGAATGCCGATATAATTGGACAAACCGGAAAAGGTGGCACTGCTGTCGATTCCGCTCCAGTCAAACAGGCTGTAATAGAAGGTGGAAAAAATGGGATACAGGACGAATACGGCATAAACGAGCAGTGCCGGACCGATGAATGCGAGGATGATGGACGATTTTTTCATATACCCTGCCCCTCAACCGATTTTTGTACGGGGGCACCGCGATGCCCCCGTCATTTTTTCAAAATCTCCTTTGCCTTTTTCTCCATGGCCTTTGCCGCTTCTTCCGGCGTCATCTTGAGACCGAACAGGGACTGCGTGGTATTTTTGTGCTCTTCAGCCAGTTCGGGCGGCAAGGTCTGATCGTAGTAAACCTGCAGGTAATTCGCCTGATCCACCATGTCATTCAGTTTTTGAACGAAATCGTCATCAACTTCGACCCCTTTGAGGGCCGGAATGGCACCCCTGTTCTCCGCAAAGGGCTTCACCGTTTCTTCGCTGGTCAGTTCCTTCAGCAGCTCAACGGCCAAATCGGGATATTTGCAGGAAGCGGAGATCGAATAGACCGGACTGACACCTCCGACCAGGTTGCTCGGATCCCCCTTGCCGTCCGGCACGGCCGGGAAGGGAAAGAACGCCACTTTTTTCTCCATTTCCGGGTTTTCATCGCGGATATTGTTCAAAAACCAGCTTCCCATCACGTACATGGCCGCCTTGCCCGAGTAAAACAGTTGCCTCGACTGGCCGGTGTCTTCATCCAGGCCGTTGAAGCCCTCGGGGAAAGCTCCTTCCTTCACCAGTTTTTGAATGTATTCGCCGGCCTTCACATACGCCGGATCGTCAAAGGACCCCTCCCGATTCACCGCATTCTCGAAGAGCTTTTCTCCCCCGATACGATCGGCAAAATACATCAGATAGAAGGCGCCCGTCCATTTCGTCTTGTTGGCGAGGGCAAAGGGAATCACGCCGTTCTTTTTGAAGGTTTCGACCGCTTGCAGCATTTCGTCCCAGGTCTTGGGCGGCTTGACGCCGTACTTTTCAAAAACCTCTTTATTGTACCAGACCGGGACCACATCCATCGCCAAGGGAACACCCATGATTTTCCCGTCAAAGGTGGCGGCCTCCAGAGCGGCCGGGACAAATCGGTCCGCCTCCACCTTGTCCGTCAGATCATAAACTTGTCCCGCTTCCACAAATTCCCCCAGCCATCCTCCTCCCCAGGAATGGAAAATGTCCGGAGGATTCCCGCCTCCCATCGCGACGGGCAATTTGGTCTTGTAGGCATCGTTCTGTTGCGCCACGATTTCCACCTTGACATCCGGGTGCTTCTCCTCAAATCGCTTCACTGCCTGTTCAAGAATGGTTCTCTCCTCTCCGATGCCGATATGCCAGAAGGTCAGCGTCTTCTTCTCGGTACCGGCCGAAGGCATACAGGCGGTCAAAAAAACCAAGAGCCCCACCATCAGCAACAATCCTGGCTTTTTCATGGCCTTCCCCCTCAAAGAAAAATTCACAATACATATCAAAAGATGATGTATTATCGAAATATTTTCGTTTCAACGTTAACTATAGCATTGCTTTTTTTGTTTGTCAATTGATTAAACCTTCTCTTCTTTGAGCCCTTTGAATTCCTCCTTTAATCGCTTGATATGTCTTGCTTTAACCCAAATACAGGAGGAGATAAACCCGGATATTTCGGTTAATCATTAAACAAAGTGTCCGCCCCTGTCGTTCCACGTCCAGCAAAAAAGGCCCGGCGAAACAAATATTCACCGGACCTGTCCGAAAATCCGCATCCCTCACCGATGGCGCCACCGGGGCGGCCGCTTTTCCAGAAAGGCGCACATTCCCTCCTGGGCGTCGGCGGCCGTGGCGTTGAGGGACATCACTTCCTTGGCGTAGGCATAGGCCTGGGGTTGCGGCATCTCCAGCTGACGGTAAAAGGCCTGCTTCCCGATTCCCACTGTAAAGGCGCTGGCTTCCGCAATTTTGGCGGCCAGGGCGCGCGTCTCCTCCTCCAACCGTTCGGCGGGAACCACCCGGTTCACCAATCCGACCGCCAACGCTTCCCGGGCGGATATGGGTTCACCGGTCAGCAGCATCTCCATCGCCTTCTTCCTTCCCACCGCCCGGCTCAGGGCAACCATCGGCGTCGAACAGAAGAGGCCGATCTTCACTCCAGGCGTGGCAAAACGCGCCTCTTCCGATGCGACCGCCAGATCGCAGGTAGCCACCAATTGACAACCGGCCGCCGTGGCCATCCCGTGCACCTGGGCGATGACCGGCTGCGGTATGGCCTGGATCGTCTCCATCAGTTCCGTGCAGACATCGAACAGATGCCGGTAAAAGGAGATGTCCCGATCGACCATCTCGCTCAAATCGTGCCCTGCGCAGAAGGCGGGCCCCTCTCCCTTCAGAACGACGACGGACACTTCTCCGCTGCCGCCGGCGGCCTTCAGGAAATCCGTCAGCTCCCGCATGTGCTCTTCGGAAAGGGCGTTTCGCCGCTCGGGGCGGTTCATCGAGACGACGGCCACCCTTCCGTCCAAACGGGGCAAAATGTGCCGGTAATTCTCCGTCCGCACCAGACTCACGAACATCATCCCTCCCGATCGGCGAGCCGGGCCTCTTTTTCGGCCAACGCCCGCTCCCGCAATTTAAATTTCTGTACTTTTCCCGTTGATGTCTTCGGCAGCGGTCCGAAGGATACCTCCTTCGGACATTTGAAATGGGCCAGGCGCTCCCGGGCAAAGGCGATCACCTCTTCCTCCCCGAGGCGGGCTCCCGGCCGGAGGGTGACAAAGGCCTTGGGCACCTCCCCCCAGTACGGATCGGGGACACCCACCACCGCCGCTTCCATGATATCGGGATGCTGGTAAAGGACGCGCTCCACCTCGATCGTGGAAATGTTGACCCCGCCGCTGATGATGATATCCTTCTTCCGGTCCTTCAGCTCGATATACCCGTCGGGATGCACCACCGCCAGATCGCCGGAATGAAACCACCCGCCCCGGAAGGCCTCCGCCGTCGCCTTCTCGTCGCGGTAGTAGCCCTTCATCACGTTGTTTCCCCGCATCACCACTTCCCCCATCGTCTTTCCGTCCGCGGGGACATCCTCCATATTTTCATCCACCACCCTCAGTTCCGGCGCGTGAATGTAGCCGACCCCCTGCCGTCCCTTCAGCATCGCCCGCTTCGTCCATTCCTCGCCGTCCCATTCCTCCTTCCACACGCAAACCGTGTGGGGACCGTAGGTTTCGGTGAGACCGTACACGTGGATCACCTGCGCCCCCATCTTTTCCGCCTGTTCAATCACCGCCGGGGGCGGCGGGGACGCGGCCGTCACGATGCGGAGCGGGCGCGGAAAGCGGTATCCCGAAGGGGCTTCGGTAATCATCTTGATGATCACGGTGGGAGCGGCGCACAGGTGGGTCACCTTCTCCTCCTCGATCAGCCGGAAAATCTCCTCGGACCGCACCTTCGGCAAGCAGACGTGGAGCGCGCCCACCCCTGTGACGGCCCAGGGAAAACACCATCCGTTGCAATGATACATGGGCAGCGTCCACAAATAGACGCTGGAAGGAGTCAGACCCGTCTCCACGATCTCCCCCATCGCGTTGAGGTAGGCTCCCCGGTGCGTGTACATCACCCCTTTGGGTCGCCCTGTCGTGCCGCTGGTGTAGTTGATGCTGATGGTCTGGTCTTCGTCATCCACCCGGTAGACGAAGGGTTCGGCCCGTCCCTCCCGCAGGAAATCTTCATAGATGAGATCCGCCGGATCTCTCTCTTCTTTCTCCGGTCCGGTCCAGATCACCAAAGGGAGATCCAGCTCGCCTCGAATCGGCTCCAGGAGGTGGCCGAGCGTCCCGTGGACAATCAGGGCTGCGGCCCCCGAATGCCGGAGGATGTACTTCACCTCCCCGGGAGAGAGCAGCCGGTTGATGGGAACCAGCACGGCCCCCACCTGGGGAACGGCGAAATAGATTTCCAGAAATTCCACCGTGTTGGGAAGCAATACCGCCACGCGGTCCCCCTTGCCGATCCCCGCCTTGACCAGGGCGCTCGCCAAACGATAGACGCGGGAACCGAACTCCGCATAGGTATAACGGCGATCTCCGTCCACCACGGCCGTCTTTTCGGGAAAGACGTGCAATGCGCGCTCCAGAAACATCATCGGAGTCAAGAGGGAACGATGAACCGGAAGATCCTCCCATTGCGCCTTGGACCACACCTTTTGGAACAACCGTTTCTCCATGACCGCCCCTCCTCTGTCGCCGACTGATTGGACCCAATATTCGGCCTTATCCAAAAACTGTTTCAAAAAATCTTCCACACGCGCTGTAGGGGTGTGAAACTTCCGCCCGGACAACAGGGGTTCAAAACACCCGGCAGGCATGCGATCATCGGTCCTCGCGGTGTCTCCGAACCGGCGAACCGGCGCCCCGCCTCACCTCCTCCTTCGATGCAAGCCAAATCCTTTGATTTATATCAGTTTAATCCGATTTATCATAGTAGTCAAGTTGGTAATATTGATTTAACGACGGAAGCGGCCATCGGATGTCCAAAGCGCTTTTCTCTTCAGGCAAGGGAAGAACCGTACCGGATCAACACGTTCTTCAGCTGCGTGAAGTGGAGGAGCGCCTCCAGCCCCTTTTCCCGACCGAATCCGCTTTTTCCGTAACCGCCGAAGGGCATTTCCACCCCTCCTCCGGCTCCGTACGTGTTGATGAATACCTGGCCGGACCGAACCTTCTTTGCAACGGTCAGGGCCTTTGACAAGTCTCTGGTGTGAATGCCGGTGACCAGACCGTACGGCGTCTCATTGGCGATGGAAATCGCTTCATCCACCTCATCGAAAACCAGGGTGGACAACACCGGTCCGAAGATTTCCTCGGTGGCCACCCGGCAGCCCCGGGGCACATGATCCAACAGGGTGGGTTGTACAAAATAGCCCTTGGCGAGCTCCCCCTCCTCGAGCCGGGACCCCCCGGTCAGGATTTCCGCCCCCTCCTCCTCGGCGAGGGAGATGTATCTCAGAACGGTATTCAGCTGCTTCTCCGAAATGATCGGCCCCATATCCGGATTGTTGATCCCGGGACCCACCGTGAGGGATTCCATTCTGTCTTTGACCATCGACACCAATTGATCGTGGACGGAACGCTCGACGAGCAGCCGGGATCCCGCCGAACAGGTTTGGCCGGCATTTTGTATGATGGAATTCACCACCCACCGGACGGCTTCCTCCAAGTCCGCATCGGCAAAAACGATGTTGGGCGATTTGCCGCCCAGTTCCAGTGTGACGGGAACGATGTTTTTTGCCGCCGAAGTCATCACCTCCGTCCCGACCGGAACGGAACCGGTAAAGGACAAATGATCGATCCCGGAATGTGCGGCCAGCGCCGCTCCCGCCTCTACGCCGAAACCCGGCACCACGTTGAAGGCCCCGTCGGGCAGACCCGCCTCCTTCAGCAGGACACCCAATTTCAAAGCCGTAAGCGGGGTCTCTTCCGCCGGTTTCAAAACCACCGTGTTGCCGGCGGCCAGCGCCGGTGCGGCGGTCCGTGCGGCGACCTGCATGGGGTAATTCCATGGGATGATCAAACCGCAAACCCCAAAGGGCTCCCGTTGGGTAAAGTCGATATAGCCCGGCGACACGGGTATGGTCTCCCCCAGGATCTTGTCGGCAACCCCCGCATAGTACTCGAAATACCGCGCGCTGACTTCGATATCCGTCCGCGCCTGATTCAGCGGTTTCCCGTTGTCCATCGTCTCCAATAACGCCAATTCATCCCGATCTCTGCGGATCAATTCCGAGGCGCGGAGCAGAATCCGGCCTCGCTCCGCCGGATGCATGTTTTGCCACCCGTCGCTTTCAAAGGCGGATTTGGCCGCCTTGACGGCGGCATCCACGTCTTCACCGCGTCCGCGGGCAACCCGGGCGATCACCGATTGGTCCGCAGGGTTGCGGGTTTCAAACCACTCGTTTCGTTTGGATTCCGTAAACTCACCATTGATCCACAATCCGTAACGGTCCATTTTTCCTCCTCCCTCACCTTCACAGAATGGGCAGCATCCCGGGAATACTCGATCGAAAGGCGGATGCATGCTAATCCCGGCTCAAAAACTTGAGGGCCGCGAGACAATAGATTTTCGTCGTTTCGATCAACTCGTCGATTTCCACATATTCATCCGCATGGTGAGGGATGTGGCGATCCCCCGCCCCCGTGGTGACGATGGGCACCCCCGCCAGATGGAGGAACGTGCCGTCCGTCGCTCCCGGAACCCCGTTGTAAACCGGTTCTCTTCCCGTGACTTCCCGGTAAGCGTCCGCGACGGCGACGACGATCCCGTTCTCCTTATCCGTCTCGGTCCAGGGGCGCTCCTCGATCACCTCGATGGACGCCTTGAAATGAGGGTCCTCCTTCCCCAGATCGTCAAGAATCTCTTCCATCTGCCTCCGGAGCGATTCATGTTCCTGCCCCGGGACGGTCCGGATATCCAAAGCGGCTTCGCACTGATCGGGCACCACATTGATCTGCGGTTCCCCCTTTACCGGGGAGCGCAGGATGGTGGGAGTGATGCTCGGCCACCCCAGATAGGGATGCTCTCCGACCCGCTCCCTTTCGCGCCGTTCCAACTTCTCCAGTTCCAGGAGCAGTCTGGCCATCCGCGTATTGGGATTGATCCCTGTCAGCGGCATCGCCCCGTGAGCCATCTTGCCGTACGTTCTGACGAGGACCCTCATCGCACCCTTTTGCGCGATGCATAGCTGATTTTCTTCCGGTTCGCAGATGATCGCGCCGTCCACTCCCCGGGCCCAACCGCGGCGGATGAAATCCTTGATCCCGATCATCATCCCCTCTTCGTCGCAGGGAATGCACAGGATGATTTTCCCCGCCAAATCGGCCCCCGATCTTTTGATGGCACGGACGGCGGAGATGGCTGCGGCGAGATTCCCCTTCGTGTCGCACGCCCCCCGGCCGTAGATTCTCCCGTTTTCCATCACGGCGCCGAAGGGATCATGGCTCCAGGCCTCCGGATCCCCTTCGGTGACGACATCCGTATGGGCTTCAAACAGAAGGGTCTTCCCCGGACGCCGAAAATCCAAGAGGGCGATCACGTTTGGACGCCCGGGAACCACCTCTTCATAGTGCACCTGCAGCCCCATTTTCCGCAAATAGCCCGCTACGAACCGGGCCGCCCGCTCCTCGTTGCCGTCCTCGGCTTCGGGACGGTAAACGCTTTTGATCCGGACGAGCTCCCGGGTCAGGCGGATCAATTCATCTTCATCGATGAAACGGAGAACCGCCTCTTCCACCCTCTTCAACTCCCCTCACCCCTCCCATTCTGCAAATCGCGATATGCGGGAATCCCCTCCAACCCTTCAGCCGACCGAATGGCCGCAAGGACCGCCTCCGCCAACACCTCGGCGGCGATCGCCCCCACCAGATCGACGGAAGCCTCCACTTCGCCCGTCGCCACGGCAAACACGGTGTCCCCGTCCACCATCGTATGGGCGGGATAGATGGTTCTGGCCAATCCATCGTGCGCCATCGAAGCCACCTTGCTGGCCTGCCCCTTGGTGAGACGGGCGTTGGCGGCCACGACGCCGATCGTCGTGTTCATCCCTCCGGAGAACGAGAGAGGCTGCATCCCCATCCAGTGGAGATAACTGCGGATTCTCCCCTCATCATCCCTGGCGCCCGCCAAAATCCGCCCCGATGAGGGATCCCGGATTTCCCCCAACGCGTTCACCGCCACGATCGCCCCGACAATCAGATCCCCCCATGCCCGGGAAGCCGACCCCAATCCTCCCTTCATCGCGCGATGGGGGCCGGCCATCTTTCCGACCGTTGCACCGCATCCGGCTCCTACATTTCCCAGGGGAAAGGAGCCCCGGGCCGCTCTGGACGCGGCAAGATAGCCCATCTTCCCGTCGGGACGAACCTTTGCATCTCCGACATCCAGATCAAACAGGACGGCCGCGGGGACAATCGGGACCACCCCCGCCCCCGTCTGAAACCCGCAGCCCCGCTCCTCCAAATACTTCATGACACCTCCGGCCGCATCGAGGCCATAGGCGCTGCCCCCGGAGAGACAGATGGCGTGAACCCGTTCCACCAAATGGACGGGATTCAACAAATCCGTCTCCCGCGTTCCGGGGGCGGATCCCCGGACATCGACCCCGCAAACGGCCCCCTCTTCCATCAGCAGAACGGTGCATCCGGTGAGGGCGCGCCGATCCTCGGCATTCCCCACCTTGATCCCGGGAACGTCCGTAATGTTGTTGTACAGCCCCATATCACATATCCTCCGAAATCTTGGATTTCCGCCTTCCCCAGTGACCGATCTTCATCCAGGCCGCCACCGCCGCGAGGGTGATCACCACCGAAACCACCGCTTCGGGAATGCCGTTGGTCAAAGCCACCGCCCAGGCCACCCCCGGCGCCAGGTATCCTCTGATGACGGCCATGATCAAAACGAGGGCCGTATTTGTGATCGAACCGACGAAGCTGGCAATCCCCACCGCCACATATTCGTTGATGTTCCTGATCCCCCTGTACGCCAAATAAGCCGTCACCCCGATGAACAATCGGGGGAGGATGGCGACGAGCGGATCCTTGAACAGGGGAATGGTCGCGTTGAGAAAGGACGTGATGCCGAAAATCAGACCGATGATCAGACCGACGAGCGGCCCCTGCAGAATGCCCCCGATGATCGCCGGGATATGCATGATCGTCGCATTTCCCGCCGCGGTGGGCACCGGAATATATCCCAGGCGGGTGACGCCGAGCAAAATGGCAACAGCCCCCAACACTCCGGCGACGACGATCTTGCGCACGGTCAGACCCTTTTCCACAGGCTGTTCCTCCCTTCCGGAAATCTACCCTTCAATAAGGGAAGGGGTACATCAACAAAAAGGCGGAAAAGGCGAGGAGAAAGAACAGGACTAAAAAATCTCCGGGACTTGATTTGTATTTTCTGAATTTTGAACGATCTCCACCCGGTACATAGCACCTCGCCTCCATCGCCAGAATCAGATCCTCCGCCCTTTCCATGGCCACGCGAAACAGCGGAACGATGATCGGAAACATCTCCTTCGTGCGCCGAAAGATCCGCCACCAGGATCCGGTCCCGAATTCCGCACCCCTCGACGCCTGGGCCTTCATCATCTTCTCCATTTCCATGGCAAAGGTGGGCACGAAACGGATGGCGATGGTCATGATCAGGGAAAACTCGTGAACCGGAAATTTCACGTACTTCAGCGGCTTCAACAGGCTTTCCATACCGTGGGTCAATTGCGTGGTGGATGTGCTCAGGGTCAACACGCTGCTGACAAAGATGATTTCGATAAAGCGCAGGGCGGATACGATCACGAGGCGAACGCTGTCACTGGTGATGACGATGAATCCGTACTCCAGATAGACTCTTCCGCCGGAGGCGATGTCCCCGTAAAACAACAGCTGCAGCACGGCCAAGATCACAATGAACGGAATCGCCGGCTTCACTCCGGACAGACCGTAGCGGAGGGGAATCCGGGATAGTCGAAACAGGAGGAGCGAAAAGCAGAGGACGATGAAATTGCCGCCGTAGGAGTTGCAGAAGGCGATGGCCAGGATCAGGATCCCGAAGGAGAACAGCTTGATTCGCGGATCCAAGCGGTGAACGAAGGAACCGGTCGGCAGATATTGGCCGATGGTGATGTTGCGCGTCAACTCGAATTCTCGGGCCATTGGGGGTCACCTCTTCACGGTCGAAGAATGGAGACAATTTCCGCCGCCGCCGAATCCACCTCGAAGGCTCCTGCGTCCACCGGATATCCCAACCCCTGAAGCCGGTACAAAATTTCCACGGTTTCGGGCGTGCCGATTCGGTGTTTCAAGAGGATGTCCCGGTTTCCGAAGATCTCCCGGGGAGTGCCTCGGGCGATGATTTTCCCTGCGGCCATGACCAGAATCCTGTCCGCCAGGCTGGCCACCTCCTCCATGTTGTGGGAGACAAAGATCACCGTGAGCTTCTCCTTCCGGTTGAAACCCTCGATGCGATCCAAAAGTTCGATGCGGGAACGGGGATCCAATCCGGCCGTCGGTTCATCCAGCACCAGAACCTTCGGCCGCAGAGCCAACACCCCCGCCAAGGCCACTTTTCTCTTTTGGCCGCCGCTCAAGGAATAGGTGGGTCGGTCCTTCATCTCATCAAAGGAAAGCCCCACCATCTCCATCGCCCATCGGACGCGGTCGCGCACCTCCTTCAATGGCAGCCCCATTTTTAGCGGGCCGAAGGCGATGTCATCCCCGACCAGCTTCTCGAAAAGCTGATCCTCCGGGTTTTGAAAGACCAAGCCCACCTTCCTCCTCAAATCTTTGAGATCCAGCTTGGGATCGGACAGATCCCGGCCGTCTACCACCACCTTTCCCCGCTGCGGACGCAACAGCCCGTTGAAATGCTGAATCAACGTCGATTTTCCCGAACCGGTATGGCCGATGATCGCCACGCATTCCCCTTCCTCGACGGTCAGATCGACCTCTGAAAGGGCTTGATGCTCCAGGGGGGTTTTTTCCATGTAGGTGTAACTCAGATCCTTCACCTCGATGATGTTCCCCATCACCCCGCCGCCCCCTTTTTTCCGGAGATCCTGACCACCTCGTCAATAATCTCCCGCTGATGAATCAAATCCGGTCGAAATTCGGGAACCTGCGCATGGACCCGCTCCGCCAGCCGGCCTGCGACCGGAATATCCAGCTGAAGCCCGCGGAGGATTTCCCGCTGTTGAAAGATTTCGCGGGGGGAACCCTCCATCGCGATTCTCCCCGCCTCCATCACCAGCACCCGATCCGCCTCGGCCGCTTCAGACATGTGGTGGGTGACGGCAATGACGGTCATGCCCTCTCGGTGAAGACGCCTTACCACCTGCAGGATCTCCCCTCTCCCGTGGGCGTCCAGCATGCTGGTCGCCTCATCGAGGACCAGGCACCGTGGCTTCATGGCGAGCACCCCGGCGATGGCAACCCGCTGCTTCTGCCCGCCCGACAGGTGGTGGGGAGGGCGGTTCCGGTACTCGTACATGCCGACGGCTTTCAGGGCAAAGTCGATCCGGCTTCTCATTTCCCGAGGGGGCACGCCGATGTTCTCAAGGCCGAAAGCCACATCATCCTCCACGATCGTCGCCACAATCTGATTGTCCGGATGCTGAAAAACCATCCCCACCCTTTGCCGGATCTCCCGCGTATGGCGAGCATCCCTGGTGTTGAATCCCGCCACGTACACATTTCCTTCTTTCGGCTTGAGAATTCCGTTGAAATGCTTGGCCAAGGTCGATTTCCCCGAACCGTTGTGGCCGATGATGGCCACATATTCGCCCGGGTAAACCTCAAGGGAAACATCGCGGAGGACATGGACGGCCTCCCCGTCGCTCAACTCATAATCAAAGGAAACCCCCTCCATCCGAATCAGCGGTTCCATCAGATTCCCCGTCCTCCATCCACATTCAAGATCTCGCCGGTCACCATTTTCGCCAGGTCGGAGGCCAGATAGAGGGCGGCACGGGCGATGTCCTCCGGTTGGACCAGCCGTCCCAACGGAACGCTGTCCAGAAAGATTTTTTTCTTCTGCTCTTCCGCCTGAGCGGCATCGTCCGCAAGAAACCGTCCCAGCATGGGCGTATCCGACGGTCCCGGATTAATGGCGTTGACCCGGACCTGATAAGGGGCCAATTCCAGTGCCAAGGCCCGTGTCAACTGGATGGCCGCCCCCTTGGAGGCGCAATAGGCGTTTAATCCGGGACGGGCTCTCACGCCGGCAATCGAAGCGATATTTACGATCGATCCGGATCTCCTCCGCTTCATGATCGGAACCACATGCCTCGCGGTCAAAAAAATCGACTTGGCGTTGACGGACATGATTTTGTCCCACTCATCAGGGCTCAGTTCCTCAACAGGGGTAAAAGCCTGGGGAACCCCGGCGCAATTCACCAGTACATCCACCCGACCGAAGGCATCGACCGCCCCCTTCACCAACGCCTCCACGCTTTCGTCCTCCGACACATCGGCCTGGAACACCCGCACCCGCTTTCCGTCCAGCCCGGCGGCCGCCCTTTCTGCGGCTTCCCGATTCACATCGGCAAAAACCACATTGGCGCCCTGCTCCGCGAAAAGCCGCGCCGTCGCCTTCCCCATCCCGGATGCGGCCCCGGTGACCAACGCCGTTTTCCCCTGCAGAAGACCCGTTTCCACCGATCGATCGCCTCCCTGCACCTGAAACAAACTTCCTTTGCGGGGAAACCGCCGAATGCGACCGTCAGAACTTCTCGCTCAAGGCCTTTAGCTTCCGGACCAGCTCCCCTCCCAACTCGGCGGTGGAAGCCTTCCCTCCCAGGTCCGGCGTCAGGACCTTCCTTTCGGCCAACACTTCTTCGATGGCCTCCAGAATCAACCCGGCCAGCTCCGGTTGATGCAGATGCTCCATCATCATGCTGATGCTCCAGATTTGCGCGATTGGATTGGCAATCCCCTTGCCGGCGATATCCGGGGCCGAACCGTGAATCGGTTCAAACATCGAAGGATAGGCGCGCTCCGGATTGATGTTTCCCGAGGGAGCCAACCCCAATCCTCCGACCAGGGCCGCCCCGAGGTCGGTCAAGATGTCGCCGAACAGATTGCTCGCCACCACCACGTCGAAGCTTTCCGGCCTGGTGACGAAATAGGCGGCAAGGGCGTCGATGTGGTAAATATCCGTCCGGACATCCGGATGCCGGGCGGCGATTTCCCTTACGATTTCGTCCCAGAAGGGCATCGTGTGATTGATTCCGTTGGACTTGGTCGCGGCGGCAACCCGCTTCCTTCTTTTTTCGGCGAGGTTGAAGGCGTATTTGACGACCCTCTCCACTCCGTACCGGGTAAACACATTGTTTTGGACCGCCATTTCGTAAGGGGTTCCCCGATGAAGCCGTCCGCCCATGTCGGAATACTCCCCTTCCGTGTTTTCGCGCACCACGACAAAATCGAGGTGTTCATGGGACTTATGGCGGAGGGGGCTCTCCAATCCGCGGAGAAGCTTGATCGGCCTCAGGTTGATGTACTGCTGGAAGGTCCGGCGAATCGGAAGCAGCAGTTCCCAGAGCGATATGTGATCCGGCACTGTCGGCGCACCGATGGCCCCCAACAGGATCACATCGTATTCTCTCAGGACGTCGAGCCCGTTTTCGGGCATCATCCGGCCGTGCTTCAGATAGTACCGGCAGCTCCAATCGAAGGTATCCCACTCGAACCGCAATCCTCCGTGAATCTCCTCGATCGACTTCAGAACCTTCAACCCTTCCTCCATCACTTCCGGTCCGATGCCGTCTCCCGGAATGACTGCCACGGAAATGTGTTGCAAGATCTCCCCTCCGTTTCTACCTGGTTCCTTTCACCGAAACATCACGCATTGGAAACGTGAAAGGCAATCCAAAGGACGAATCCGACCAGGTGATCTATTTAAAAATTAACAAAATAATGGCAAGATCGCGTCATACAACCTGTACAGAAATTCTTCGCTCTAATCATACATCCCTCGGGCAAGCACCCCTCCCGGAATTCTTTTCGACGGAAAAGGGTATCCATTAGTGAACCTTGCCGACAAGACAAGCAGAGAAACGAAAACTCCCTAACCATATTTTATTCGGCTTGTTCACCCCCCCACAACCGGGTTCTGCAAGCCCCCTTTAGGGAGGTGACCCTGTGGATCTTCATAAGCCTTTCACCGTGGAGGAGGTCTTGAAACGCCCCCTTTTTCGAAACGCCCGGGTCGCAGCGGGCAAAAGGGGACTCACCCGGCCGGTTCGCTGGGTCCACGTGTTGGAAGTTCCCAACCCTTCAGCCTTTGTCAACGGGCAGGAACTGATTTTAACGACCGGGGTCGGCCTGGGGGCCTCTGAAGACTCCATCCTCCGATTTGTTCAACAGTTGGTGGAAAGCCGAGTCTCCGGCCTATGCATCGAACTCGTCCAGCGGTTTACTGAAGTTCCTCCATGCATTTTGCAATATGCGGACCGACACGATTTTCCGATCCTCGTTTTCGATCAAGAGGTTCGCTTTATCGACATCACGCAGGATCTTCAATCCCACATCATCAATCGCCACCACCAGCAACTTCTGGCCCTGGAAACGCTGTCCAAACGTTTTCTGCGACTGACCCTCCAACCCAGGTGCACTTCGCAGATCCTCAAGCTCCTCCACCAGGAGACGGGATGCCCCGTGCGGCTTTGTGACGACTGGGGACGCGACATGATCTATCCCGAAAAAACAGCCCCCTCAACCTTTCACCATCAAGAAACACTGCGTCAACCCATCTTCGCAATGGACATGCATGTGGGCGACCTCTGCCTGGCTCACGGCGGGCGCGATTCGGAATATATGCGGCTGATTCTCGACCGGGCCGCAACCGCCATCGCCCAGGAACTGCTGCGCCGGTTGTCCATCGAGGAGCGGCGCATGCGAGGGATGCAAAAATGGATTGAAAAATGGCTGAGTCAGGGAAGGAGTGAGCTTCCCGAAGACGTCGCATCGCTCATATCGGATGGAGGGAGTTTGTCCCTGGCAGCCATGGGGATCACGGCGCGTCAACCGGAATCCCACGATTTCGACACCGAACAGGAAGAGGCGATCATGTTGAGGGTTGCCCATCTGATCCATCGCGCCTTCAAAACCCACGGGCTCCAGGTCTGGATGGCGCCCCATGAAGACAAATGGGCGCTGGTTTTGGCCGATCAAAGTCCCTCCTCTCCCTCACCCATGCTCCAACGAGTCAAAAAAGCCTTCTTGGATCTATTCAAACAACTGGCCGCCAACCCCGCCCTCCACCGGTACAGATGCGCCGTCGGCATCAGTCAAACCTTTCGACGTCTCAGCCAAGCCCCCCGCTATTGGAAGCAGGCCACCTTGGCTCTTCAGGTCAGCGCTGCCTCCAGCACCCCGCGTCGCGATAAGAACATTGCGGACAAACCTTCACTGACCCTTTACGATGACCTCCACGCCTGGCAACTGTTTTTGCAAGTAGATACGGAGGTACTGGCGGCATATATCCAAAATCAAATCGGTCCTCTTTTGGAATATGACCGGAAAAATGGAACCGATTTGGTCCGAACACTGGAAACTTTTTTTGCGACAGGACTGTCCAAACAGCGAACAGCCAAAGTTTTGTACATTCATCGCCAGACCCTGTATTATCGATTGGAACAGATTTCTTCTCTACTGGGGGACAACTGGAATGATCCCGAGCGCCGAAGGGCGCTGGACATCGCGATGGCCGCACACCGGTTTCTGTCCGCAATGGGAGGTTTAAACTCATTCCCCGTCCAGCCTGATGAAAAAACCTCCGGGAACCGTAAGTTCCCAAAGGCTGGACAACCATAGCGCCAACAGCGAGGGGGGTACCGCTTGAGTACCTTTTCCCGTATGGGCGAATCGAAGCGGTACACCCCCTTCGGCGCTGATGGAGATTGTCTCACCGCGCTTCTGAACAGATCGGGGGCGCGATTTTCCGCCCCCTAGCAGGGGGCGTCTTCGGAAAATCGGTCCTTCCCAACTAAAGTCAATCCCGGCGGGAACCGTACGGTTCCCACAGGCATCGTTTTTTGCTCCCTTCCTTTCCGGTCATCGTCTCGCTTCCCGGACCGCTTCAATCACCACTTTGGCCAACCATTCCAATTCCTCGTCGCTGATGACGAAGGGCGGAGCCAGTGTCAATACGTTGTTCTGTTCAGGCACCGTGTCGCTGTTTTTGCCGATGAGCACGCCGCGGTTCTTGCAGGCGGCGATCACTCGTCCCACCACATCCGCCGGAGCGGGCGTTTTCCTCTGCTTGTCGATCACCAGCTCGATCCCGGCCATGAACCCGAAGAAACGCAAATCACCAACCAGGGGATGGTTTCGGAGGGGCTCCAGAAGCCTCTCGAGCTTTTCCCCCAGCTCGCGGGCCCGATCGACCAGCTTCCTCTGTTCCATCAGTTCCAGCGTTCGGACGGACAGGGCGCAGGCCGCGGCATTTCCCCCGAAGGTGTTGACGTGGCGCAGGTGGGCATAGGGATGGTCGTCCTTGAACGCGTCAAACAGCTCCGCCCGGACCGCCGTCGCCGACAGAGGGAGATAGGCGCTGGTGATGCCTTTGGCCATCGTCACGAGATCCGGTTCCACATTGAAGTTTTGGTGGCCGAAGGGCTTGCCCGAACGTCCGAAACCGCAGATCACCTCGTCGACGATGAGAAGCACCCCGTAGCGATCGCAGATTTCCCGTACCCTTTTCATATATTCCGGCGGCGGAACGATCACCCCCCCGCCGGTAATCGTCGGCTCCATGATCACCGCCGCCACCGTCTCCGGCCCTTCCCACTGAATCACCTGTTCGAAGATGGAAGCGCATTCGAGATCACAGGCATCCCTCGCCTTGCCGAACGGACAGCGGTAACAGTAAGGGGGCGGTACGTGGACGAATCCGGGAGCGAGGGGTTCGTAATGTTGCTTGCGTATCGCCTGCCCTGTCGCCGCCAGGGCACCCATGGAATTTCCGTGGTAGGCGCGGTAGCGGGAAATAAACTTCCAACGGGTCGGTTCCCCGTTCTGCGCATGATACTGGCGCACGATCTTGAAGGCGACCTCGTTGGCCTCCGATCCGCTGTTGGAGAAAAAGATCCGATAATCCCCTCCCAGCCACTCATTCAACTTCTCGCTGAGGGCGATGGCCGGAAGATGGCTTTGCGTCAGGGGATAATAGGGCATCTGCCGAAGCTGGTCGTAGGCCGCCTCCGCCAGCTCCTTCTCGGAATATCCCAGGTTGACGCACCACAGTCCGGACATCGCGTCCAGATACCGGTTTCCTTCCAAATCCGTCACCCAGGCCCCGTCGCCTCCAGTGATGATCAGCGGATTTCGGCTGGCGGCATAGGGCTGCATGTGATGCCAGACGTACCGTCGGTCCTTATCGAGCCATGCCTTCCGTTCCTCTTCCCGCAGCGCATCGGTTGTTTGTGGAAAACGATCTTTCATCGTTCCTCCCCTTTCCCCGCAATCCTTGGTGTCTCAATCCCCTCAATCTCCGCCTCCGAACCAACGGGAAGTCACCATTTTCTTTCGGGTGTAAAATTCGACGGCATCCTTTCCGTTGGCGTGCAGATCGCCGTAAAAGGACTGCTTCCATCCGCTGAAGGGATAATAGGCGCTGGGCACGGGGACCCCCACGTTGATTCCCAGCATCCCCGCTTCGACCTCCTCCCGGAACTTGCGGGCCGCCTTGCCGCTCTCCGTATAGAGAACCGCCGCGTTTCCATAGCGGGAACGGTTGACGACCCGGATCGCCTCATCCAGGTCCCGAACGCGGATCACGCTCAGAACCGGGGCGAACAGCTCCTCCCGCGCCACCGTCATCTCCGGACGCACCCGATCCAATAGGGTGGGTCCGAGAAAATATCCCCTGGCTAGCTCCTTCATCTCGCGCCGTCCATCCCGGACCATCACCGCACCTTCGGCCAGTCCCTGTTCCATCCGTTGCAATACCCGCGCCCGGTGCTCCTCCCGGATCAGCGGACCCTGTTCGGTTCCCTCCTCCAATCCGTTGCCCACTCGGACGGCATCCGCCGCTTCCCTCAGCATGTCCACGAATCGGTCCGCAATCGGTTCAACCACGACCGCCACGCTGCCGGCCATGCACCGCTGTCCGGCACATCCGAAGGCCGAACCGGCAACCGACCGGACTGCGCTTTCCAGATGGGCATCGGAATGGACAATGTGGTGGTTTTTGGCCCCCGACAACGCCTGAACCCGTTTCCCGCAGGCGGCCCCCGTCGTGTACACATACTCCGCCACCGGCTGCGAACCCACGAAGGAAACGGCTTCGATCCCCGGATGCCGAAGAAGGGCGTCGACGGCCTCCTTCCCTCCGTGCACCAGATTCAGCACCCCTTCGGGGACGCCGGCCTCTGCGGCCAATTCCATGAGCCGGACGGCGGACAGGGGCGTTCGCTCGGACGGCTTCAGGATGAAGGTGTTTCCGGCGGCCAGGGCGAGGGGAATCATCCACAAAGGGACCATTACCGGAAAGTTGAAGGGCGTGATCCCCGCCACCACCCCGACGGGGCATCGCACCATCTCCATGTCCACCCCCCTCGACACCTGGGGCGTCACTTCCCCCTTCATCAGAGAGGGCATGCCGGCGGCGAATTCCACCACCTCGATCCCCCGCCAGATTTCGGCTTTGGATTCGCTCAGGGTTTTGCCGTTTTCCTCCGTCACCGTCCTGGCCAGGCTGTCGATCTGCTCCACCAACCGCTCCCGGAACCGGAACAAAATCCGCACCCGCTCCGTCACCGGCATCTCTTCCCACTTCGCAAAGGCCTTCCGGGCGGCTTCTACCGCCGTGTCCACATCGGATTCCGTGGAAAGCGGCACCTCGGCGAGAATCTCCTCCGTCGCCGGGTTGGGAACCGGCAGCACCTCCCGGGCTTTCGCAGAAATCCACTCTCCTCCCACGAAATTGGAAAGACGGTGCTTCAAAATCGCGCTCATTTTATCCCTCCGCACCATGCTTTTCAATTTCATGGTATCAATTAATTTAAAATATTTTGTCTTACATTTTGTATGAGAATTCCCGCGAAAAGTCATACACCGCATCAAACCGATTGTCGAACCCAGGGAAGTCGCCTTCCACAGATCCCTTGCCCCTTTTACCAAAAAAAAAACACGCCCCCGGCATGGACGGCGCGATTTCCCTCCTCTTCAGGAACGGTGTCCCTAGATCAGGGTCAACAACCTGTAATCATGCCTCGGGCGTGTTCCCTTTCATCCCTTCTGCATGCTTTACGAGGGGATGAAATCCTGCCAAATCGTTACAATCGGACCCGAACCCTTCCAATGCTCATTCGAATGATCCACAGGAGTACACCGAACAGCAGCAGGGTGGCCAGAAACAGGATGAGAACTTCCGGAACGACATTCGTCCCCTTCAGCAATTCCGCCTCCCACAGCACCAACATCGCCTCGGTGGCCAACATCCATGCCAGGGCCAACAGAATAAACAGGACGCCCCCGATACCGTATCGGTAAAATCCGGCACCAATCAGCCAGCCGAAGGCATAATAGGCGAAAATGTTCAATGCAAACGTCAGGACGACGACGATCCAGGGTGTAAGAAAGTAGACCCGCGAAAATACCGTCTGTTCGATCCAGACGATGACACCCGCCATCAGCGCAATCCCCAGCGACAACACCGCGGAAGCGATGGTCGCGCCGTAAAAATACGCTTTTCTCGTCACACCGTGCCTTACAAAATAATTCAGGAAATGCGAAACGGAACTATATCCGCATATGATCATGAAGATTTTTGCCGGCAAAAGGAGGAAACCGATAAAACCGCGTCCCAAATCCGTTTCTCTGATCTCCACCCCTCCCGCGAATTTGAAAAACAATTGCCCCAGATCACTGTTCCCTTGAACGTCTATGCCAAAAAGGAACGAAAAGGCGATGTATATGATCAATACGATCCCGAAAAACCAAAGGGACCAACCAAACTGCACGTACGACATGTCGAAGGCCACTTTACGATAAGCCTTTGCGGACTCCATCCGCGTTCCCCTCCTCCGTCAAATGAATAAACAGATGCTGAAGCGAAACGGAGCCGATTTCAATCCCCCGCCGTCCCGCTTCCAGAAGCTGATCCTCCGAAAGCTTCCCATACACCATCGCCCGCTTCGTTCCGCCCAGCCGCTCCGTATGGAGCACCTGCATCCCGGCAATAAACCCATCCACAGCCCGCGCATCTCCAGTGACGGACACCCCGCATTCCAATACCTGATCCATCGTTTCCTGCAGGAGGATGCTGCCCTGATGAAGGATGATCACCTCTTCAAACAGATGTTCAACCTCGGATACATGATGGGTCGACAGAATCACCGTGCGCGGATTTCGAGAGTGATCCTCCAGCAGTTCCTTGTAGAAGGTTTCCCGGGTAGGCGCGTCCATGCCCAGATACGCCTCATCCAAAATGGTGATGGGGCTGCGGTTTGCCAAACCGACCGTGACCCGGACCGCGGCCTGCTGCCCCTTGGAAAGCTGTTTCATCAATTGGTCGAGCGGGAGCTGAAAGCGTTTCACCAGATAGTTCGCGTACTCGCGGTCGAAGGTGGGGCGGTACCGTTCCGCCGCTTCCAACATCCCCTTCACCGTTTCATGTTCATCTCTGTTGCTCGAATCATAGACAAATGTCACCCACGGCATGACTTTCTCGTTATCGAAAACCTCCATCCCGCCAATTCGGACCGTACCGACGGTCGGTTCCAGAAAGGAACCCAGCAAGGACAGGAGGGTCGTTTTCCCCGCACCGTTTCTGCCGAGCAATCCGTACAATTTTCCGTAGGGAAGCTTCAGGGAAATGTTCTTCAACGCCTCGACATTCCCGTATCTCACCGTCACTTGATTCATTTCGATGTCAAAATTCACCCTTGATCCCTCTCCTTTTGCGACCTGATCAAATGGATCACATCCTCTTCCGTCATCCCCAACCGCTCCGCTTCCCGAATCATCGGCAGGAGGTAGCGATCCACAAACTGGTCCCTGCGCCGGCGGAGCAACTTTTCTTTGGCGCCCTCTGCCATAAACATCCCAACACCTCTTTTTTTGTATAGGATCCCCTCTTCCACCAACAGGTGAATGGCCTTGGAAACCGTCAGGTGATTGATCTTGTAGAATTGGACGAGCTGCGTCGTGGAAGGAATCCGGTCCCCTTCCTCCAGCTGGCCGCTGATGATCTGATCTTCTATCCGTTCCTTGACCTGCAGATAAATCGGCTTCGTCTCATCAAAACCGCGTCTCAAGGAATCACCTCCTCGCTCCTCTGTTCGGTTATCCTATATGGTTATATAGTTGTGTATATAACCATATAGGATAACGAGCCATCAGTCAACCCTTTTTTTATCCATGACTTGTCGGAAATCCGCTCACGCATTTGTCGTCGTCATCTCGCGATGGTCAGCTCTCCGAAATCCGCTGCATCCGACGAACGCCATCTGCGCGAAATACAATCAAAGGACACGGCCAAGAAACCCGTTGGATCTCCGGTGTTTTGAAGACATGCCGGTCGGCCCCTTCTTTCCACTGCCATCAGACACCATGTGGTCACACCGCCCGTATGCAATGCCGGAACTCATAACCTTCCCTCTCAAAAAAGAAGCCCTGCCTCCCAGCAGGGTTTCGCAAATGATCCATTTGTCCGCTGCTTCTCCCGGTGATTACAAGGGAGAAGCCCCTTCGGTTTGATTCACCGCAAACGCAATTCAGCGCCCGTCATCATCCTGATGTTCCTTTCTTTCCATTGAGCATCATGTTGAAGCGCCTCAAAAAGTCCCGCAGGCGGTCGCTTTCCGGGTTGCCGAAGATCTTCGAGGGGGCCCTGTTCTCCAATTAGTATTTCGAACCACATATCAAGGCTTCTTGTTCTTCAATCGAATCACGTTCCAGGACGCCTTGGGCAGACTCGCCGTCACCATTCCTTCCTTCATTTCGGCGTTGCCGTTATGATGGGGCTTGACCCGCTCTTCCTCCGCCGTGTTGACCGCTTTTAAATCCTCATGTTCCAGTATGATATGTTCAATGACCCGGTAATTCTCAAAACTTCTGGCATCGCATTCCAGCAGAAGCGGTTCGGTCAGGTGACGGTTCACCGCAAAAATCGTCAATTCTTCGCGTTCTTCATTGTATACGGCAACCGATTCCAGATAGGGAACATCCGTAAATTCGGCGCAATCGTATTTGGGAGAGGATACGACCGGATTGAGTGCAGTTCCTCTTCCATAAGTGGAAGCATGCAAAAACGGATAATAGATGGTTTGTTTCCAAGCCCTCCCGCCGTTTTCCGTCATAATGGGTGCAATCACATTGACCAATTGCGCCAGACAAGCGATTTTCACGCGATCCGCGTGTTTTAAGAGCGTAATCAACATGCATCCGACCAGCAAAGCATCTTCAAAGTTGTAGACATCCTCCAACAAAGGTGGAGCCACCGACCACGGTTCGATTTTTTTATCCTCTTCATTGGAGTGGTACCAAACATTCCATTCGTCAAAACTGAGGTATAATGTCTTCTTGCTCCGCTTTTTCGCTTTGACATAATCGCAGGTAGCAACCACAGTGCGGATAAATTGATCCATATCCAGCGATTTCGCCAAAAAGCTGGGCGTATCATTGTTTCGGTTTCCATAGTATGAATGCAGTGAGATGTAGTCCACCTCATCATACGTGTGTTCCAGCGTGATCGCTTCCCACTCGGGGAAAGTGGGCATCGAGGAACCGGAACTGCCGCAAGAAACCAGCTCAATCTCCGGATCGACCATTTTCATCGCTCTGGCCGTTTCCACCGCCAGGCGTCCATATTCTTCCGCGGTTTTGTGCCCGATCTGCCACGGGCCGTCCATCTCGTTCCCCAAACACCATATTTTGATATCATGCGGCTTCCTATATCCGTGGGAAATGCGCAGGTCACTCCAGTATGTTCCGCCCGGGTGATTGCAATATTCCACCAAATTTCTGGCGGCATCGATTCCGCGGGTTCCCAAATTGACGGCCATCATCACTTCGCTGTTCACCAACTTGGACCATTCGACAAATTCGTTGGTTCCCACCTGGTTCGTCTCGATGCTTTTCCAAGCCAACTCCAGCCGGCGCGGCCTCTTATCAACAGGCCCCACACCGTCTTCCCAGTTATACCCCGATACAAAATTCCCCCCCGGATAGCGAATAATCGGCACGTTCAACCGCTTGACCAGCTCCATCACATCCGTCCGAAAACCGCGCTCATCGGCAAGGGGATGGTCCGGTTCATAAATCCCTCCATACACGGCTCTGCCGAGGTGTTCGATAAACGAACCATAGATCCTCGGGTCAACGTCCGAGATTTTGAAGTCCCTGTCAAGCACCATTTTTGCTTTCAACCGGTCTGTCATGGTTTTCCCCCATTCCTCCGATACTGCACATCAGATCAGATCGCAGAATCCGGCTAAGATCGGCCGACCATGCTCCACACCGTCTCCAATGCACTCCCTTACTCCTTGACCGCCCCGATGGTGAGCCCGGAGATAAAATACCGTTGGAAAAAGAAGAACAAAATGATGATGGGAATCACCGTTAGAACGGCACCGGAAATCAAAACATCGTAGTTGTTTCCGTAAGGGGTCAACAAACCGGCGAGACCGATGGGAAGCGTAAACATTTCGTCCGTGCGCAGGACGACCAGCGGCCACAGGAAATTATTCCAACTATGCAATGCCTGCAAAATTCCCATGGCACCAAAAGCCGGAATCATCAAGGGACTCATGATTCGCAGATAGATTCCGAATTCCGAGCAACCGTCAATCCGCGCCGCATCCAGCAAATCCCTCGGCAAACTTACGGCGTATTGTCGGAAGAAGAAAACCGCAAAGGGAGAAACAGCAAAAGGGACGATGACACCCCAATAAGTATCGACGAGCCGGAACGCGATCATCTCCTCAAACAGCGGCAGCATCAGGATTTCCAGCGGAATCATCATCAGGAACAGCACCAAAAAGAGAACCGTGTTCTTCCCTTTGAAGTTATATACCGCCAGGGCATAACCAACCAGAGAGGAGAGAAATAGGGAGATCGCCGTGAACAAAAGAGTGATCAGCAAACTGTTTTTGTACCAAGTCCAATATATCTTCCCTTGTTCCGAGAAGAGATACAGATAGTTTTTCAGGCTCAACACATCAAAATCCAGCCGGAGATTCAATCCGAAACGCATCAATTCACTCGCTGATTTAAAGGACGCCAGCAACAAGGCCACAAACGGGAAAAGCACAACAAAGCTGAGACCCACCAAAAAAATCGCTATAAAAACCCTGAGCACCACTCGTCTTTCCGCCGTAGCACTGAGCATATTCATCATCCGTCCTCCTTGCGAAACACGCCGAAAAATTTAAGTTGGACAAAATTGAGCGTGAGTACGATCAGCAGCAGGACCAAACCAATCGCCGCTCCGAAGCCCAAGTCGAAATTCTCGAATCCCTGCATATACAGATAACCGGTAATCGTCAAGCCGATATCCCCCGGCGAATGGTTCTGCCAATAGACGAAACTCTCTTCGAACATCCGGAATCCGCCGTAAATGCTAATGGTGAGAACGTAGACCGTGACCGGTTTTAACAGAGGCAACGTGATGCGGAAAAACTTCATGAGCGGTCCCGCCCCGTCCATTTCGGCGGCTTCGTACAATTCTTTGGGGATGTTCTGCAGACCGGCCAAGAAATACAGAACATTGACTCCCATCCATCGCCAGGATGCGAGCAAGACCATGAGAAACATCCCGGTATCCCATTGCATCATCCACTGCTGGGGTGAAAAACCCAATTTAACCAACAACGCATTGGCCAACGAAGATTCCGATTCGCCGAATATCAACCGAAAGACGACCCCGGCCACAATCACGGAGGTAAGTGCCGGAATGAACAAGGCCGACCTGAACACGCTGCTGAACGGGGTCAACTTTGAATGGAGGATGACAGCCAAAACAAGAGGAACGGGGATCAAAATGATCAGCGTCCACAGGGTGTAGACGGCGGTATTAAACACTGCAGTATAAAATTGCGGATTGAGCAATTTATAGTAGTTTTCCAGACCGACAAAGTTTCTCTGCCCGGGATAAATTTCCTGAAAGCTCATAATCACGGTGTTGATGATCGGATAGAGAAAAAACAGAAGAAAAGAGAGAACAAACGGGGCGACCATGATATAAGGCGCGTATTTTTGGGAGAAAAGAACATTTCTTCTCTGTCTTCTTGTTTTGATCTTTACGGGAAACCAAGAGGACGTAGAAACGGGAACACGTTTCATCTCCATACCTCCCGAACAAGGATGCGGAACAAACGGAACCCGACGATCCAGATCACTGCTTCAGCCGTACCGCCGCTTCTCTCAACGCTTCGGAAGGCGTTTTTTCCCTCGTTTTGATCGCATGGTAGAGTACGCTGCTTCCCACGACCCCGTTCACTAGCGGCGTTTTTTCTCCGATGTTGGGCGAGTTGATTTCATCTTTGACTTCCAACAACGTGTCAAAAATCCCCTTGCCGAAGTATTCCGTATATTTGTTGGGGGCTTTCATTTCAGGCTCATCCCACACATCCCACCTTATCGGATCGAAACCGAGGATTTCCCAAACTTTTATATTTCCTTCCTTCGACAGTTTGGCGAAGCTGAGAAACTCCTTCGCCAATTCGGGATGCTCGGATTGGTTCGTCACAACGGTCCCCGTCCCTCCCATGCCTGCTGACCGCAGTCCTCCCTCTTCCCAGGCGGGCAGCGGACGAATGATCATTTTTCCTTTCAGATCAGGCATAAAATCCGTGAAACGACCCATGTACCACATGGGCATGATCACGGAAGCGGCTCCCCCTTGATTCATAAAACCATAATATTCTTCCGCGTGATGTCCCCCGCCCGGTGCAGGAATCGCAATTTTATGATTGTAGATCAGGTCATACAGAAATGTCAGCGTCTTGATATTGATTTCGTTATCCAGGATCACTTTGCCGCTTTGATCGAGATAATCGGATCCTTGTTGGATAATGAGGGGCCAAAAAGCGAAGAACTCGGTCACATCCACCGTCGTCATCGGTTTGCCGGTTTTTTCTTTCACTTGCTTTCCTGCGGCGACAAAATCCTCCCACGTATTGATTTGGTCCGGATCCACTCCCGCCTGATCCAGAATTTCCTTATTGTAAAATATGACGGTGGCACCCACGTGAAAGTCGATGCCGTAAACCGTCCCATCTCTGCTGTAAATGTCGATTCGCGATTGTACAAGCCGATCTTTCACCGGCTCCACGATATCATTCAGCGGTACAAGCTGCGGCTCTCCCTTTAGATAGTTTGCAAATTTTCCGATTTCTATATCCGCAATATCAGGAGCTCCTACCTTGGAATAAAGAGACAGCAACAATTTATTATGCATTTCGTTGAAGGGATACATTTCAATCCTGAGTTCAATCCGCTTGTCCGGGTGTCGATTGTTCCACTCCTCCGCCATTTTTTCATAAAACTCGACGTGCTGACTGGCAAACGTCCAGAGGGTCAAAATGGTTTTTCCATCGGAAGAGGTATCGGCGGCCCTGGAGCAGCCCGCAGATAACATGGTCCATGAGAGCACGATGATCAAGAGAAACCCCAATCTTTTCCTCACCGGGCGGTTCCCCCTTGCACAAAACTTGGGAATCGCGCTTGCATAAATCACCCTGCACGATCACCCGCAAAACATCAACGGAAACGCCGAGCCACTTGTGTTCTCACCATGGATGAAGTACCGAGAAGAAACCTAGGAAGTCCGAGTCCTTGGAGTCTGGCCGTAGTATGCGCTTGAACCGTGCTTCCGGAAAAAATGCCGGTCAAGCAAGGGTTGGCTGATCGCGTCGATTTCCGGGTTGAGGGCAACCGTATGATAAGCCATCTTCGCCACCTCTTCGAGGACGACCGCATGATAAACGGCTTCCGATGCGTCTTTTCCCCAACAAAAAGGCCCGTGCTGATTGACAAGGACGCCGAGGACGCGCGTTGGATCCCTTTCCTGGAATGTCTCGACGATGACGTTTCCGGTCTCCCGTTCGTACTCACCCCGAATTTCAGACTCCGTCATTTTTCTCGTGCAGGGAATTTCCCCGTAATAGTAATCGGCATGAGTCGTTCCCAACGCCGGTATCGGCAGGCCCGCCTGAGCCCAGCTGGTCGCCCAAGGTGAATGGGTATGAACAATCCCGCCGATGGACGGAAAAGCTCTGTACAAAACCAAATGGGTCGGGGTATCGGAGGACGGTTTTAAGTTCCCTTCCAAGACATTGCCCTCCAAGTCGACGAGAACAATGTCATCGATCTTCAGTTCTTCATACGGCACACCGCTCGGCTTGATGGCGACAATCCCGCGATCTCTATCGATTTCGCTTACATTTCCCCACGTAAACGTAACCAATGCATGTTTCGGAAGCTGCAAATTGGCCTCCCATACCCTTCGTTTCAACTCTTCGAACAATGGACTGCCCCCCTTAGCAAGTGAAATATCATCTGTATTAGATCACAGCGATACAGGAACACCTCTCCCCCGCTTCAGTTGTTTCAACAACTTCATCACGTCATTTCCGCCCCTTCCGAACAGATCATGGAGACGTCGGTATTCTTGATACAGCCGTTCGTAAATCTGCACGTTCTTTTGATTCGGCTGAAACCTTTCGGGCTTGAGCTTGGCGAGTTTCTCCGACGCTTCGACGATACTTCTGAATGCGCCCCCCGCAACGGCCCCGAACATCGCCGAACCCACCGCAGGCGTGTGCAAATGGGCGGCCACCGAAACCTCCCGATTCAAAACGTCGGCGTAAATTTGCATAAGCATCTGATTCTTGTAAGGCAGACCGCCGCAGGCCACCAACCGGTCGACGGGGATTCCGTTTTCAATGAAGGTGTCCATAATCATCCGTTGACCGAAAGCCGTCGCCTCGATCCACGCCCGGTAAATCTCCTCCGGCTTTGTATCCAACGAAAGCCCCAGTATGAGACCCGTCAAATCCGCATCCACGAGGACAGAGCGGTTCCCGTTTAACCAATCGAGGGCCAAGAGACCGCTTTCACCCGCTTCCATTCGCTCCGCTTTCTGCTCCAACAACTCGTGAAGAGACAAACCCTTTTCCTGGGCCTCCCGGTGATAAGCCGGCGGGACCCCGTTTTTCACAAACCACGCGAATATATCCCCGACCGCCGACTGCCCCGCTTCATAACCGTAATAACCCGGGATAACCCCGTCCTCCACAACGCCACACATCCCCGGCACCCATTTTTCCTCATCACCGAGCAGGATATTGCAAGTGGAAGTGCCCATAATCATTAACATCGTGCCGGGGCGTACGACACCGGCGGCCGGAGCCGAAACATGCGCATCCACATTGGCCGCGGCTACGGCGATACCCGGCCGAAGACCGGTTTTTTCCGCCATTTCCCTGGTCAGCTCTCCCGCCTTGCTGCCAATCGGCAGCAGGTCACGGGAAAGCTTCTCGTCTACGAGGTTTTCCAACCGGGGATCCAGGCTTCGGAAGAAAGACCTGTCGGGAAAACCCTTCTGTTTATGCCATAATGCCTTGTACCCGGCCGTACATGTATTTCGGGTCTCCCGGCCCGTCAATTGCCAGACGATCCAATCGGCGGCTTCGATGAAACGATCCGCCTCATCATAGATCTCGGGAGCCTCATTCAGAATTTGCCAGATCTTCGGGATCAACCATTCCGATGATATTTTTCCGCCGTAACGGGGCAAAAAGGAATCCTCCATCCGGCCGGCCACTTCATTTAATCGGTCCGCTTCCTTTTGAGCAGCGTGATGCTTCCAAAGCTTCACCCAACTGTGCGGATGTTTTCGGAATGAAGGAAGATTGCATAAGGGTGTGCCATCCCTTTTTACCGGCAGCATGGTACATGAAGTAAAATCGATGCCAATCCCGACAATTTCGTCCGGGGATACCCCCTCCGCTTTCTTCAGCATCTCTTTGACTGCGATCACAAACGCTTCGACATAATCGCTCGGATTCTGCAACGCCCAATCCTTATCCAATTTGACACCCAAGCCGGGAAGTTCCTCATCGATGACCCCATGGGGATAATTCTTCACATGGGAAGCCACCACTTCCCCGCTTTCCAAATCAACCAACACAGCCCGCGCCGATTCCGTGCCGAAATCAACACCGATGGAATAGTTGCGGCCCATGCTGTCACCAACTTTCGAACGAAATTGAAAATAAGGAAAATAAGCGAGGAATCAAACGGAAACAGAGAAACAGCGCGCCAACTTCTCCTTGTTGATCCATGTTGTACGAATAAGAAAAATTTCTTTTCGAAAAAAACATGTACGTACAACTTTTCTGATTATAATATATACCACCCCTGACGGGAGATCAAGTCTGAAAAGTGTTTTTTATCCAATTTGCAGAATATTAAGTTTTTATCGGACGCTTTCGGGGGATCGTGAAAATCCACATCAAATCCCCCGATTGCAAAAATCAATGCTTGACGGAGGCCGTCGATTTTCTGACCACCAATTCCGGCGTGTACACAATCGATTCCATATCAGACATCGACTTCTTCGACTCGATCATTTCGAGAATCAGTTTCGCCGCAACTTCCCCCATGGTGATTTTGGGATGCTTGACGGTTGTCAGTTTGATTTCAGTCGCTTCTGCCAGATGGGAGTCATCAAAGCCAACGATAGAGATGTCTTCCGGAACCTTCAAATTCAAATCGCGAATGACATCAAAAAGTTGAACCGCAATCTCGTCGTTATAACAAAAAATGGCGGTCGGCCTTTCACTATTTGACGACAACATTTGGCGGATGACTTTTTTGGGCTTGCTAAACTTCTCCTCTGTATCGAAGGAAATGATCATGCCAGGCCGGATGGGGACTTGGAATGCCCTGTGAGCCCGAATAAATCCTTTCATCCGCTGCACACCTTGCAAGTCGTCCCGTTTGAAAATCCCTACTATCCGGCGATGCCCTAATTGAATCAAATGCTCTGTGGCTATATAACCCCCCATTTCATCATTTACTGTGATGCTTAACGGCGACAACTCCGGATAGCAGGCATTGATCATTACATAAGGAATTCGATTGAGCTCCATATTTAGGTAATAGCTTAGATTCGGATTGGAAATGGCGCTTTTTGTCGGCTCAACAATCATTCCCTCGATCTGCTTTGACAATATATTTTGCAGGCACCGGGCTTCTTGTTCAATTTGATTGTTCGTACTGGCCAACAGCACCGAATACCCTTTGCTGCTCAAATACGATTCGGCTCCCCTGATGATGGAAGGGAAAATATAATCCGAGATATATGTGGTAATGATCGCGATGGTCTTATTGTCGCGGGATGCGCTTTGCTTTTCCCGATCTGCGCAAAACGTACCCCTTCCCTGTTGCCTGTACAGCCACCCTTCGCTCACCAATTCGCCGATCGCTTGTCTAACCGTATGCCTGCTGACTTGAAATTCCCGTACCAATTCGTTTTCCGAACTAATCTTTTGATGAGGGGCAATTTTGCCTTCCAAAATGGCAGCTTTGATCGCCTCTTTTACTTGCTTGTATTTCTTGTGTTCAGATGTCATAAACCTTCCCCACCCCGCCATTCACTTGTGCGTTCAACCTAATTATACATTACAAACGTCCCCCGGAAACGCCAAGACTCCCGTTGGGGGAATAAGCAAAAAAACGGACCCCTTGTGCGCAATGTTGGCAAAGGATACCGCGCGCGGAGTCCAAAGAGCCCCGTGATCCATACAAAGGGTATTATTTGTAAATTTTATCATCAGGATAACACAAACTCCGGCTCGTCAAGTGATGACGTGTTCGACCATATGCCCGACAGATGACATGGAGGTGCAGCCGCTTGTCTGCACAACTAAATATACGACAATTACTTGCTGAGATTCCAGACGATTTCATTCCACCTGAGTTCGTTGCGCAATTTCGCGGGCGAGGTATCCTCGTCGATCACCACGCATTCAATTCCCGCCATCTCTGCCCAATCCACCAGTTGTTCCGCAGTCACCACATAGGAAAAGCAGGTATGATGGGCTCCCCCGGCAAGAATCCATGCCTCGGCCGATTCGCGCAAAGAGGGCCTCGGTTTCCATAGAACCCTGGCCACCGGCAGCCGGGGCATTCTTTTTTCAGGTTTCACTGCAACCACTTCGTTCACAACCAGTCGGAAACGATTGCCCAAATCGATCAGTGCTGCGTTAACTGCAGGACCAGACTTGCCATCAAAGACTAAACGTGCTGGATCATCTTTTCCGCCGATGGATAGGGGATGAACTTCCACTCTTGGACGGGCGGCGGAAATGGTCGGGCACACTTCCAGCATGTGAGACCCGAGAATTTGTTCATTACCGGGTTCCAGATGATAAGTATAGTCTTCCATAAAAGAGGTTCCTTCACCGTTCGCCATGATTTTCATCGTGCGAACCAAGGCTGCGGTTTTCCAATCTCCTTCAGCACCGAATCCGTAGCCTTCGGCCATCAGGCGTTGAACCGCCAGTCCCGGAAGCTGTTTCAGGCCATGCAAATCCTCAAAAGTGGTGGTAAAGGCAGTAAAGTTCCCTTCCTTCAAAAAGGCTCTAATGCCGAGTTCCATGCGGGCCTGTTCCCGTACGGATTCCCAGGCGGCAACATTTCCGCGAACTTCCGAATCGATTTCATATACTTCGATATATTCTTCCACAAGCTGATTTACATCCGCCTCTGAAATTTCGTTGACCCGTTGCACGAGATCGCCCACACCGTATCCGTTGACTGACCAACCAAATTGAATTTGTGCTTCTACCTTGTCTCCCTCGGTTACAGCCACCTCCCGCATGTTGTCGCCAAACCTCGCCACTTTGAGATTGCGTCCCTCCGTAAAGGCGACAGCGGTGTGCATCCAACTCCCAATCCTGTTGCGCACCTCAATGTCTTTCCAGAAACCTGCAACAACTTTGCGTGCGATTCCCATCCGGGTGCCGATAAATCCGTATTCGCGGTCGCCGTGAGCCGATTGGTTCAGATTCATGAAATCCATATCAATTCGGTCCCAGGGAATATCGCGGTTTAATTGGGTATGCAAATGCAGAAGGGGCTTGCGCAGTTCGGAAAGACCCGCAATCCACATTTTTGCAGGAGAAAATGTATGCATCCAGGTAATGACACCTGCACAAGCATCATCCGCATTGGCTTCGATACACAGCCTGCGAATCGCTTCCGGAGTCGTTAAAACCGCTTTAAATGCCACCTTGTAGGGGATGGTTACATCATGATTCAACTCTTTTGTCATTAACAGAGAATGTTCCTCTACTTTTTTCAGCGTATCCGCTCCATATAAGTGTTGACTTCCCGTAACAAACCAGAATTCATAAGGTTTCAAATCCAATATGAACCCTCCCCCTCATGTTCGATCTCTTGCCTGAATGGGTGACATTCTTCGCCCCTGATCGGAAAACAGGAGAAAGACGGTCTATTTACCCGGATAGTAGAAATCAACGTTTGCCTTGGTTACCACGCTTACACCTGTGTCCACATAAGGAGGCAAAGGACCCACTTTTGCCGTTTTCCAATCGCTCACCGGATGAACCAAGTCATGCCTTAAATTATAGAGATAATGCATGCCCCAATAGCCCATGTTCCATGTTCCTTGTGCCAGAGTGGCATCGATAATCCCTGATTTCACCATATCCAGAGTCCCTTTATCCGTATCGAAGCTGATAATGTGAATCTTCCCAACTTTATTGGCTTCTTTTACCGACGTGCCCACCCCTACCCCTGTACTTGCTTCCGTCGCAAAAATTCCAACCAGGTCGGGATTTTTCTGGATCATTGCAGAGGTCACTTGTGCCGCTTGAACTTGATCGCTTTTGCCGTCTTGAATTGAAACGACTTTCATATCGGGAAACTCTTTTTGAATGGTTTCCACAAACCCTCTCTTTCGCTCTTCGTGGTTTAATTGCCCGGGTACGGTGACCACACCCACTTCACCTTTTTTTCCGGATAAACGGGCCAATTCACGAGCCGCGGTAACCCCCGCATCATAATTGCTTGTCCCCAGAAAAGCGTAACGTTTGCTTTTCGGAGCATCGGCATCGAAGGTCACCACGGGGATACCCGCTTCAATCGCTTTGTTAATGGGTGCTACAAGTGCATCGGGGTTGATGGCCGTCACAAGAATCCCGTCCGGTTTTTGCGCAATAACTTGTTCAAGGACGGTTATTTGCTGATTGATATCGTATTGGTCGGCGCCTTTATATTCAGCTTGAACACCCAGATTTTTCGCCGCCTCTTCCATTCCCCTGAAAGCTCCCTTCCAATATTCAATTCCGGAAAGGAAGGTCACCATCACGTATTTTTCATCCCTCGAACCTTGATATGGCGCGGAAGTTTCCTGACTGGATGCGTCTTTTTCCGTGGTGCACCCGACCAAAGCGGACAGGGACAGCGCCAGTATCAAAATTCCATACGCCCACCTTTTCATCGCGATCATCACCCCTTCGTAGATACCAAAATCAAATAGTTTGTTTTTTCTGTTTTCTGCGATTGTTGACAACATCCAAAGTAACGGCCACGATCAACACCAATCCGGTAACCAACGATTGCCAATAAACGGATACATCGAGCAAAACCAAAGCATTGTTCACCAGACCCACGAGAACGACGCCCAGAAGGGCTCCCGTAATCGTCCCAACTCCGCCTGTCAGGCTGGCTCCGCCAATCACACAGGCCGAAATCGCGCGAAGTTCGGCACCCATTCCCGCCGTGGGGGTCGCCACCGAGAATCTCGACAAGGAAAGCAATCCGGCAATCCCCGCCAGCAGGGCACATACGATGTAAATCATCATTTTAACTTTTTTCACATCAATCCCCGACAATCTGGCGGCTTTCTCATTGCTTCCTACATAGTAAACTTGTCTGAGATAAACCGACTTTCTAAGGAGAACATCACCGATAACCGCTACCACAATCAAAATGACGACCAGCATCGGGATTCCCAATATTTCTCCCTGACCGAGGAACAAAAAGCCGGGATCCAGCCCTGTGATGGAGACAGGCGCGCCTTCCGTAATCACGTATGCAACCCCTCTGGCAACACTCATCATCCCCAGAGTCATAATCAAAGGATTTAATCCGATCCGGCTGATAAAGAAACCATTTAAAAAACCCGCAAGAAGGGAAACCGCCATCGCAACCAGAGAAGCTGTCCAAACATTCATTCCGTTATAAGCCAGATAACCTGCCAACACACCGCTTAAAGCCAAAATGGATCCTACCGATAAATCGACACCCGCCGCGACAAGCACCAGGGTCATACCGACAGCGATAATGCCGTCGAGAGTCAGCCCGATGAGGGTGGTTTTCAAATTCTCGGACGTCAAGAATCCGGGGGTGGTAAGCGAAAGCAGGATAAATAAGACGACAATAATGGATAAGAGACTTGCTTCTCTGAATTGAAAGAGATTCAAGTTGAATAATTTAAACCGTTTGCGTTCCTTATAGTCTGTCTCCGGCAACATTCTCATTTTCATCTCTCCCTCCCTCATGCAACGATGCCCGAGGCCAAACGGATAATTTCTTCCTCGTTGATTCGCTCCCCGGACACTTCACCAACGATTCTTCCTTGGTGCATCACCAACACTCGATCACATATCCCGATCACTTCGGGCAGTTCGGACGAAATCACGATGATCCCTTTTCCATCATCGGCCAATTGTCGAAGCATCTTGTATATTTCCGATTTTGCCCCCACATCGATTCCTCGGGTCGGTTCATCCAACAGGAGGACTTTTGGATGGGTTGACAACCACTTGGCAATCATCGTTTTTTGTTGATTGCCGCCGCTGAGGCTGCCGATGCTTTGATCAAGGCTGGGGGTTTTGACGTTCAACTTTTCAGAAAAATGCTCCGCCATTTTTTTCTCCTTCACCGGATCGATAAAAAGTCCCGAGGATACGGCTTGCAAATTGGAAGACACGATGTTTCGTTTGACTGACAGGTCGAGAAACAAGCCTTGGTGTTTCCGGTCTTCGGTCAAATAGACAATTCCCTGTTGTATGGCCTGGCTTACGGAATCAATGGCGACCGGCTTTCCGTTCAACCAAACTTGTCCGGAATCCTTGGGGTCAATTCCGCACAAGGCTCTCGACATTTCTGTTCTTCCGGCTCCCACCAGCCCGAAAATGCCCAACACCTCTTTTTCATACAAAGTGAATCGGATCTGATGAAACACGCCTTCACGGCTCAAATTTTCCACCCGCAAGATCTCTTTCTTCCCTCTCGTCGATTTCGGAGGGTAAATGTTTTTCAACTCCCGTCCCACCATGAGCTGAACCACTCGATCAGGAGTCATCCCCTCTGTACGATAGGTCCCGATGTAATGGCCGTCCCGCAAAACTGAAATCCGATCCGAAATCGAAAAAATCTCCTTAATTCTATGACTAATATAAATAATGCAAATGCCATTTCCCTTTAATTCCCTAATCACTTCGAACAAATTGTTCGCCTCAGATTCCGTGATGGCGGAAGTTGGTTCATCCAAAATGAGAACCTTGCAATCCATTGTCAGCGCCTTAGCTATTTCCACAACCTGTTGCTCTGAAATGCTCAAGTTCCCGACAAGATCATCAGGATCGATGTCCGCCTTAAAGGGTTCTAGCATCTTTATCGCATCTTCCCTGAGTTTGTTTCGATCGACGAATCCCAATTTGGATTTCGGCAACCTTCCGATGAACATATTTTCGCTGACCGTCAAATGCGGACACAAACTCAATTCCTGGTGAACGATGGCGATCCCCTTTTCTTGAGCCTGCCGAGGGCTTTGAAATTGCACCTCCTCTCCCTCCAGAATGATCTGCCCTTCCGTCGGCGGAAAAACCCCCGACAATATGTTCATCAAAGTCGACTTCCCGGCCCCGTTTTCCCCCACCACGGCATGCACTTCACCCGCGTGAAACTCCAGGGAAACATTGGACAGCGCTTTTGTCCCGGGAAACACTTTGTGAATTTCTTTCACCTGTAAAATCGGACGGTCATCCCTAACCATCAAGCCGACCCCTTTCCCCATATTCATCTCCTGCAAAAGTCCTCTCACCGGGTCAATGAATTCACAAAAGGGTACAGGAAATGAAACGCGCACCACTTTTGTACGAACAAGTATGTAAATTGTTATATATCAAACTTGATCGTACAATCCCTGTTTTCAATATATCAATTCCCTGCGTAATGGTCAATAATATTGGGATGATTCAAAAAGAACAATTAGCCTACCGAGGCGAATGCGCCCTTTACAGCTGCATTTCCGGCCCGGGTACACCTCCACATTGGAAAGCTCTCTTTTGATATCTGAAGGGGAGGTTGCACGTACAAGTATATGCTATCGATAAATGTGGCCAAATTGCACCGGAAATCCAAATCCGGCGATGCATAACGATATACAGCCGGTTTTTTGTCGAAACCCACCCCAAACCTTTCTGCTCCATGCGTTTGATGTTAACTCAGCAACTAAACCGATAAAAACATTTCTCCTTCTGTTCATCCGGTGGTTTCGTCTTTAGGCTTGTCCAGACTGGCAGCCCGACTACGGTTATGTACAATACGTATATCTCCAAACGAGTAGCATAAATCCAGTTGATCCTTGCCGGCTGGCCGGCCTTTGCCATAACTCATTCATAACCCTTGTTCCACGCGTTCAGTGCGGATACCGTCAGCCCGTCGAGAACCACATCTTTCCCTTCCAAATGGCCGATCGCACCAGTCCGTGATGTCCCCGACAACAGATCGAAATCATTCTCGCTGGAGTCATTCGATGAATGAAGATAATATCCGGATTTCCCGAAGACGGGGTTGGATGGGATCATGACGCCCAAAAGAAAAAACATGCCCCACCGGCATGTTCTTAGAAGTGATCTTTTTGTCGCTTTCGCCATGAACTCCTTGTCACGGCCTCTCTTCCCCTGCTCAAGGAACCCTACCATGAAAGTAGGGTTTTCTCTGGTGATGTAAGGAATCAAATCTTCAGCTCCCCAAGGCGCACCAGTTCAACAACTGCTTGCGATCGACCCTTTACGTTTAATTTCTGCATGACGTTGGAAATGTGATTGCGTACGGTCTTTTCGCTGATGAACAGTTGTTGAGCGATTTCCTTGGTTGTCTTGTCCTGAACGAGCAGCTCAAACACTTCCCTCTCCCTGGGCGTCAACAACGGCTTCCCTTTCTGGTAGGTCAAATGTGCCACCCTCCTTGCCCGAGCTCTTAGAACACGAGGGTCAGGGAATCAGTCAACATATCTTATGACCCATTGTCTACAGGGGTGAAGGAGAGAGGGCAATTTAGGCGGTTTCGGCATCGGATGTTCGGGAACCCTCAGACATTTTCCATCGTATTCACGATTCCTCCTCCGGGTGACAGGGAACGCCCCTTTTACGCGGTTTTGCAACCGCCCGACCGAAGCTTCATGTGGGTTTTATGGGGGCATTTTCGTCACCCCCGCGCCCAAGGGAATGTCCTCCGCAGGCGGGGATGATCCCTTCCTTTACCCCGCGCGATCCCACCTTTCGGCCAATGCCTCCAAGTCCAATTGTTTCAGGGAATTGAGACGCAAATCGACTTTTCCAAAATCTAATCGCCGGGTCACGGAATTGGGAACCACAATGCATCTCAAACCCGCCCGCTTGGCGGCCAGGGCACCATTGGGGGAATCCTCCAGTGCCACGGCCTCCGACGGGTCCACCCCGAGACAGCGGACCGCTTGGCGGTACAGAGCAGGATCCGGTTTGGTCCGCTCCACGTCCTCCTTGGTGCGGATACACTGAAAGTATCTCCGGATGCCCAACCTGTTCAGATGATTCTCCACCCACTGCCGCGTGGAGCTGGAGGCCAAACCGATTTTCCATCCGAGGGAACGGGCCTGCATCAGGACCTCTCGCACCCCGGGCATGGCTTCCTCCGTTTTGATCAGGTCGAGGTGGCGTTGTCTCCGCCTCCTCTCCAGGGTTGCCCGGTCCAGTTTTTTGCCGGTGCACTTCTCCAGATAGGCATAGGGATCGAAATCGCTGTCCGAACTGCCGACCACCCGTGCCCACTTTTGGAGTGGAAGCTCCGCGCCGTGCTCGCGGTACATCTCCACAAACGTCCGGTATTCCGGGGACTCCGTGTCCAGGATCAGCCCGTCAAAGTCAAAGATCACCGCCCGCAACATCCGTTTCTCCTCCCTCTCTTTGAACGTCTCAGACATCCTCGGAGCAACCCTGCCGGAGCTGCCCCGGACTCCGGTGAAACTCCCGCAGCGGTGCAATTCGATCATACCAGAAATCGATGTCCGACCTCTATGGTTCTGCCGGCATCACCGCCGAAACACCACAGGCAGGTGCGGAAAACGGAACCGGAACCAATGGCGGTGCTTCTCTCCGTCGATGCAGATCCAAGCGGCCCGGCGCAGATCGAGGGTGGGAATTCCCCATTCGTGTTCGCTCAGCTGGATGCGGGGATAGGGAATCGATTCAAAGGCAAAAACGATATCCCCGTAGCGGAAGCATTCTTCCAGACACTTCCGAATCGGATAAGTCGGGGAGGAACGCAGGAGATGAACCGGTTCGAAACCGATGGATCGGATCAGTCCCCGGGCATCCGCCCTCTTGGCAGGAGACTTGTTCCGGAAAGAGGAAGCGGGGTTGAGCACCGGATACTGCCGGACGAGATAGATGAAGGGGATTCCGTGAAAAAACATCGGACCACTCCTCTCCCGGATTAACATGGCAAAAACGTCCGTATTAAATGCGCGACGCACCGCAAAAATTCCGGTTTGTCCGCCCGGAATGAGGCAAGCCGTCATCCTCATAACAAGGTATCAGGAATCCCTCGCGAAAGGAGGCGAAGTCACCTCATTCATGTCAGTCAAACATCAACCCGCCAGTGCCAAACTGTCATCCATCGTCCTCAAAACCGCGTGGCCCGTCCTGCCCGCCCAAGTTCTCGCTCTGTCCGAACTGGAACAAGACGAGGTATACCCCCATCTGGACAAACGGGAGATCGGAACCTATCTGAACCGGTCCCTCTCCATCGGAAGGGAAGCCGCCCGGGATTTCAATTACGAGGGAGATTTGGAAGCGCTGTTGAATCGGATGATCCGAAGCGGCGTCCGCATCCGGTTTCAGGATGGAAGTGTTCCGCGTGAGATCGGGTGGGTCCGGGCCCAATACCGCACCCGTCCGCCGACGATCACGGTGTACCGATCCTCCGTCGAGCAACTGAGCCGTTTCTTTCGCACATCGGGACACCCGGTGCGGAAGGAGGATCTCATCGCCCTTCATCTGATCCACGAATGGTTTCATCATCTGGAAGTGAGCCGCCTTGGACGGACGGATCTCCGTTTGCCCAAGGTTCCCACGACGCGCCTCGGCCCGTTTTCGCTGAAACATCCCCTGAAAAAAACCCGGGAAATCGCCGCCCACGCCTTCACCCAGGAGATGATGGGCCTGTCTTTTTATCCCCTTCTCCTCGACCATCTGCTCCTCCACCTTGACCAAGGGTGGAGCAAGCAACGGATCCGCGAACAGTTCGAGAAGCTGAGAGCCCGTTATCGGAGTCAACTCCCTGATGGAGGATGAAGGCCTCCGGAATGGCGAACCGTATGAACGGACTCATGAAGGGTATTTTAAAAAAAGAATTTCCCTCCAAAAGCGGAGGGCCGACCTTCATCCACTCGACTTCCGGAGGTGATTCCATGTCCAAACCCTATCTCTGTCCTTCCTGCGGAACCAACCGGACCCGGTTCAACCTGATCGAGCAGGTGGTGCACCCGGTGAAAAAAGATCCCCACACCGGCGAAATCACGGAAACGATCGGAATGGACGACCCGCTTCAGATTCCCTACACCGGCGAGCCCCTTCGGGTCCAATGCGGCGTTTGCGGTTTGGTGGAACCGGAAGAACGATTCGTCAAAACGGCGCAAAGCAACCCTTTTCCCGCCGGCATCAACGCCTGAAGGTGCGATGCCGAGGGACGGCACGGGGAAAAACGGCGTTCACGAAAAACCGATCCGGCAGCAGAGGAACAGTCGGCAGCTCCCCCCCCTTTTCAGGGGGGTTTTTGACTGCCCTTTCCGGGCGGCTGAAGCGACACGGATCTTATACTATAATGAGGATAAATGGAACATCCCATCGGAATCCGAGCCGGGAACCGGCGACAGCGCCGACCGCTTTTGAAAGTCGGATCGGGCATCGCCGAAGGCAGGTTTCCGCAACTAAGGAATTCCAACAGAGAAGGGGTTTGAAATGCGCGCATTCAAAGATTCGATATTGGAACTCATTACCGAAACATCCACCAATCTTCCGCCGGATGTGCGGGCGGCAATCCGCGCCGCAAAGGAACGGGAGGATGCAGGTACCCGCGCCGCCCTCGCCCTGTCCACCATTTCGGACAACATCCGCATGGCGGAGGAAAACGTTTCTCCCATCTGTCAGGATACGGGGTTGCCCACCTTTGAGATCCGGGTTCCCGTCGGCGCCAACCAAATCGAAATGAGCCGCGCCATTCGGGAGGCGGTGGCGGAAGCCACCCGCCGGGGAATCCTTCGCCCCAACTCGGTCGATTCCCTGACCGGTAAAAACACCGGCGACAACCTGGGACCGGGTACACCCGTCATTCATTATGAACAATGGGAAAAAGATGAAATTGAAGTCCGCCTCATCCTCAAGGGAGGCGGCTGTGAAAACAAGAACATCCAGTACAGCCTCCCCTGCGAACTGGAAGGACTGGGACGCGCCGGGCGCGATCTGGACGGCATCCGGAAATGCATTCTGCACAGCGTCTACCAGGCCCAGGGACAGGGCTGCAGTGCGGGCTTTATCGGAGTGGGGATCGGCGGCGACCGGACGACGGGCTACCAGTTGGCCAAACAGCAGTTGTTCCGCCGCGTGGACGACGTCAACCCCAATCCCGACCTGGCCAAGCTGGAATCCTACATCATGGAAGCCGCCAACCAATTGAGCATCGGTACCATGGGCTTCGGCGGAGACGTCACACTCCTGGGGTGCAAGATCGGGGCGATCAACCGCATTCCCGCCAGCTTTTTCGTCTCGGTGGCCTACAACTGCTGGGCTTTCCGCCGGCAGGGCGTGATCATCGATCCGAAAACCGGTCAAATCGAAAAATGGTTGTACAAGGACGAACCGAAGGATGCCCCGAAGGAAAAGGTGACCCCGGCCGCCGCCCCCATGATGAAAAAATCCCGGGAATGGCACCTCACACCTCCCATCACCGAAGAGCAGATCCGGCAGCTCCGCGTCGGCGACGTGGTCATTCTGAACGGACTGATCCACACCGGCCGCGACGCCCTCCACAAGTATCTGATCGACCACGAGGCTCCGGTGGATCTGTCGGGGGGCGTGATCTACCACTGCGGCCCGGTGATGCTGAAAAACGCGGAAGGCAAATGGGAAGTCAAGGCGGCCGGACCCACCACCAGCATCCGGGAGGAGCCCTATCAAGGGGATATCATCCGCAAATTCGGGATTCGGGCGGTGATCGGCAAGGGCGGCATGGGCGCCAAGACCCTGGCCGCCTTGAAGGAGCACGGCGCCGTTTACCTGAACGCCATCGGCGGTGCGGCCCAATACTACGCCGACTGCATCGAGGATGTGGAAGGGGTCCACTTCCTGGAGTTCGGCATTCCCGAAGCCATGTGGCACCTGCGTGTGAAAAACTTCGCGGCCATCGTCACGATGGACGCCCACGGAAACAGCCTCCACGAGGAAGTGGAAAAAAGTTCGCTGGAGAAGCTGGCAAAGTTCAAGGATCCGGTGTTCGCTTAAGAACCGGTTGGATGACCTCATCCGGAAAGCTTGCTGAAGAACGCCGCCGGATGGGGGCGCGGCATATGCCCCCTCCGGCTACGGCGTTTCATCTCTGTTGAGGACCGCCGCCTCCTTTTCCTCTCTGCGGCAAGGAATACGGCATGCAAATACCCAACAAAAATAAAAATACGGCGGATTTCCCTAAAACGCCGCCTGCAGAAAACTTTTTGCCGGAAAACCGTCGTTTTTTGAAACCTCATACCTCCAATCCTCGTCTATATTATTGAAAAGGGGGGTTTTCACAATGAACTGGAAACGTTTGCGAAAAGCGGGAGTTGGAGCGCTTGTTGTCGCACTGATATTCTCCCTTCTTCCTGCCATGGCATTCGCCGATGCCGTCGTCGGCGAGACGGTCGTCACCCTCGGCGCCGATTTGACTCCCCAGCAACGGGACGCGATTCTGAAGGAAATGAATGTGGACCAAAACGTCCAAATCATCGAAGTCACCAACGAAGAGGAACACCGCTATCTGGGGAAATATGTGAGCAAAGCCACCATCGGCACCCGTGCCCTCTCATCGTCCAAAATCACCCTGGCCGAAAAGGGTGCCGGGATCACGGTAAAAACCAATAACATCACACACATCACCGAAACGATGTACGCCAACGCCCTGATCACCGCCGGGGTGAAGGATGCGGAGGTGTACGTCACCGCCCCGACGAAGGTGTCGGGAACCGCGGGACTGACGGGGATTTTGAAGGCCTTTGAGGAGGCCGCCGATACCAAGATCAGCGATGAACAAAAAGAAGTGGCCAACGAAGAAATGGTCCGGACCTCTCAGCTGGGGGAGAAAATCGGAGATCCGGACAAGGCGGCCCAGTTCATGATGGATCTCAAACAGAAGGTGGCGGAAGAAAAACCCGATACGCCGGCGGAGTTCCGCGATCTCATCATCAACGTTTCCAATGAATACAACATCAATCTGAGCGAGAAGGACATCGATCAGCTCACCCAATTGCTTCAACGGCTGTCGGAGCTGAATATTGACTGGGGTGCCCTGAGCGATCAGGTCAAAAAGCTTCGGGACAACCTGGATGAAATCCTCAACTCCGAACAGACGAAAGGTTTCCTGGAAACTCTGCTGGACTGGCTCGCCAGCCTGCTGGATGCCCTGAAGGAAATCTTCTCCTCGGACAGCGCCTGATGTCCTGAAATCGGCCAAAGGGGAGGCGGGAAAAAACCCGCCTCCCCTTGCTGTTGGCACAATTTCAGGAGGGAGCGATTTTTCGCCGATCTCCTGTTGCATGGAGCCGAGACGAAAAATCACCTCCCATTAACAGACCTGAAGTCCGTAAGCATCGTGAGAATGGCGGGAAAAAAACCGCCTCCCTTTGGCTGCGTTGGAATAAAAAACCCCCCATTCGGGGGGGAGTGAAACAGATCAGTTGGAAAGCCATTTGCGGAAGAGAAATCTGGTGGCCTCCCGGTTCATCGCGGCGATCGATGTGGTCAGCGGAATTCCCTTCGGACAGGACTGCACGCAGTTCTGCGAGTTCCCGCATTCCTGCAATCCACCCTCGCCCAGGAGGGCTTCCAGCCGCTCGTCCTTGTTCATGGCCCCGGTCGGGTGAGAGTTGAACAGCCGGACTTGGCTGATCACGAAGGGCCCCATGAAATTGGAACGGGAATTCACATTGGGGCACGCTTCCAGGCAGACACCGCAGGTCATGCACTTGGACAACTCGTAGCGCATCTGGCGCTCCGTCTCCGGCATGCGCGGCCCCGGCCCCAGATCATAGGTGCCGTCGATGGGAATCCAGGCTTTGACCCGCTTCAGCGCATCAAACATCCGGCTGCGGTCCACGATCAGATCCCGGACAACGGGGAAGGTCCGCATCGGTTCCAGCCGGATGGGCTGTTCCAGGTGATCGATCAAGGCGGTGCACGCCTGACGCGGTTTCCCGTTGATCACCATCGAGCAGGCGCCGCACACCTCTTCCAGGCAGTTGGATTCCCAGACCACCGGAGTGGTTTTTTCCCCTTTGGCGTTGACCGGATTCCGTTGAATCTCCATCAGCGCCGAAATGATGTTCATGTTCTTCCGGTACGGCAGCTTGAACTCCTCCGTGTACGGCTGTTCATTCGGCCCAGCCTGGCGGGTGATGATGAGATGCACCGTCTGTTCGCTCATTGTTTCGCCGCCTCCTCTTTCGCCACGTCGTACCGGCGCGGGCGCGGTTTGATCAGGGAAACGTCCACAGGCTCATAGTCAAACTCCGGACCGTCGGGGGTGTATGTCGCCTTGGTGGTCTTCAGCCATTCTTCGTCGTTCCGCTCCGGATATTCCGGTTTGTAATGGGCACCGCGGCTTTCATTTCGATGATAAGCCCCCAGGGTGATCACCCGGGCCAGCTGCAACATGTTCCACAGCTGACGGGTAAACGAGGCGGCCTGGTTGCTCCACCGGCTGGTGTCGATCATGCTGATCCGCTTGTACCGCTCCATCAATTCCTGAATCTTCTCGTCCGTCTTCAACAGCCGGTCGTTGTAACGGACCACCGTCACATTGTCGGTCATCCATTCGCCCAGTTCCTTGTGCAGCTGATAGGCGTTTTCATTACCGTCCATCTTGAGGATTTGTTCGTATTTTTCCTCTTCCTTTTTGCGGTATTGCTCAAACAGGGTGGACGGCAGATCCTCCGCCGACTTTTCCAGCCCGCGGACGTACTTGATCGCATTGGGACCGGCCACCATCCCCCCGAAGATGCAGGAGAGGAGGGAGTTGGCCCCGAGGCGGTTGGCTCCGTGGTACTGATAATCGCATTCTCCCGCGGCGAACAGGCCGGGAATGTTGGTCATGTGGTTGTAGTCCACCCAAAGACCGCCCATCGAGTAATGGACCGCCGGGAAGATCTTCATCGGAACCTTCCGCGGATCTTCGCCCATGAACTTCTCGTAGATCTCGATGATCCCGCCCAGCTTGATGTCCAACTCCTTGGGATCCTTGTGGGAGAGGTCCAAATAGACCATGTTCTCCCCGTTGATCCCCAGCTTCATGTCGACGCACACCTTGAAGATGGCCCGGGTGGCGATATCCCTCGGAACCAGGTTCCCGTAGGCGGGATACCATTCCTCCAGGAAATACCAGGGTTTGCCGTCCTTGTAGGTCCAGACCCGGCCCCCTTCCCCGCGGGCCGACTCCGACATCAGCCGGAGCTTGTCATCCCCAGGAATGGCCGTCGGGTGAACCTGAATAAACTCCCCGTTGGCGTAAATCGCTCCCTGCTGATAAACGGCACTGGCCGCGGTTCCGGTGTTGATCATCGAGTTGGTCGATTTGCCGAAGATGATCCCCGGTCCGCCGGTGGCCAGAATCACCGCATCCGCCGGGAAGGCGCGGATTTCCCCGCCCCGCAGATCCTGGGCGACGATCCCCCGGCAGCGGCCTTCATCGTCCAAAACGGCGGACAAAAACTCCCAATGCTCAAACTTGGTGACGCGTCCGGCCACTTCATAGCGCCGCACCTGTTCATCCAGCGCGTACAGCAGCTGCTGACCCGTCGTCGCGCCGGCATAGGCGGTCCGATGGTGCTTGGTGCCGCCGAACCGGCGGAAGTCAATAAGCCCTTCCGGCGTCCGGTTGAAGGGAACTCCCATCCGGTCCATCAGATAGATGATGCCCGGCGCCGCTTCACACATCGCCTTGACGGGCGGTTGGTTGGCCAGGAAGTCCCCTCCGTAAACGGTGTCGTCAAAGTGTTCCCAGGGCGAGTCTCCCTCCCCCTTGGTGTTGACCGCACCGTTGATTCCGCCCTGCGCACAGACGGAATGGGAACGCTTTACGGGAACGATGGAGAACAGTTGAACGTCGGCGCCCGCTTCCGCCAGTTTGATGGTGGACATCAGACCGGCCAAGCCTCCGCCGACGACGATGACCTTCTCGTTCATTGGCAGTGCCCCCTTTTAAAACTGTGCCGACTGGGCCATGAATTCTGGGTCAACAAAGGCAAACAGGGCCCGAATGCCGATGTACGACACGACGACGAACACGACGGCCCACACCCAGGTGGAAACGGCTTGGGCGCGGGGTCCCACGGTGATCCCCCAGCTGACCAGGAAGGACCACATGCCGTTGCTGAAGTGGAAAACCGCGGCGACGACTCCGATCACATACAGAGCGAAGGTGAAATTGTTGGACAAAATCTCGTTCATCCGCATGCCCACTTCGTTCGCGGCCAAGTCGTTCAAAGCGACGTAAATCCGGGTCTCCCAGACGTGCCAACCGACGAAGATGAAGGTGATCACTCCGGTCACCCGTTGCAGCATGAACATCAGGTTCCGGAAGTAACCGTAGTTGGTCACATTGTTCTTCGCCTGGAAGGCGACATACAGCCCGTACACCCCGTGATACAAAAGGGGAAGGAAAATGAAGAAGATCTCCAAAAAGAGCAGGAAGGGAATGTCCCACAGCCATTCCACCTGCTCGCGGAAAGCGTCAGCTCCCCGGGTGGCATAATAGTTCGTCAATAGATGCTCGAGCAAAAAAAATCCCACCGGTATGACACCCAACAGCGAGTGCAGCCGACGGTTGAAGAAACTGGAGTGATTCATTGCCAGGCCCCCCATAAACCTGAGTGCTTCTCCTATGTTACCCTACTTTCCAAAAAAGCTGCACAGACGGCAGCACATTCATAAAAATCATCGTCAAAATGAAAACCGCTTTTTGGAAAGGGGTTTCACAGAGTGAATAAATACATTCCTATTGTACTCCCACTGCGTGGGAGCGTCAAGGAGACCCCTCAGCCCCCTTCTCCCAGGAAACGCCGAATCGGCGGGCCCACCTGGTCAAATTCGACCAAAAAGGCGTCATGACCGTAATGGGAATGAATTTCTTCCAGCAAAGACCGCTTCCCCAGCCGTTGAAGCAGGAAGTGAATCTTTCGCTGCTCCCGGATCGGAAACAGAATGTCTTCCCGGATGCCGATCACCAACACATCGGACTGGATCCGGGACAGCGCCCGCTCCACCCCTCCTCGTCCCCGCCCGATGTCGTGCAGATCCATCGCCTTGAGGAGATACAAATAGCTGTTCGCGTCGAAGCGGCGGACCAGCTTCTCCCCGTGATATCGCAGGTAGCTTTCCACCTGAAACATCGAATCCATCCGGGTAATGGGGCCGTCGTCCTGGATCCGACGGCTGAACCGCTCCTCAAAAAGGGTTTCGGTCCGGTAGGTGACCATCCCCATCATCCGGGCAATGGCCAAACCCTTTCGGGGCCCGGGCCCGGGATAATAATTTCCGCCCTTCCATTCGGGATCCGCCAAGATCGCCTGGCGACCGATGTCGTTGAAGGCGATCCCCATCGGAGAGAAGGCGGCGGAAGTGGCGATCGGGATCATCCGCTCCACCGTTTCAGGGTACATGATGCCCCATTCCAGCACCTGCATCCCGCCCATCGAACCGCCGATCACCGCCGCAATTTTGGAGATGCCCATTTTCTCCAGGCAGCGCCGCTGGGCGCGGACCATATCCCGAATCGTCACCACGGGAAAAGAAGACCCGTAGGGACGCCCCGTCTCCGGATCGATCGACGAAGGACCGGTGCTTCCGGCGCATCCGCCCAGAACATTGGTCGTGATCACAAAATAGCGGTTGGTATCGATATACCCGCCCGGTCCGATCAGCCCGTACCACCATCCGGGGTGATCCTCATCCCCCACCGTGTGGGCATCGCCTGTAAGCGCATGACAAACAAGGATCACGTTGTCCCGGGATTCGTTTAAGGTCCCGGCGGTCTCCACGGCGATTTCCACCTGCTTAAGGCGCCGGCCGCACTCCAAATCCATCGGACCGATCGAAACCGTCAGCTTTTGCGGGCAGTTGACGGTTGTCGCCACATCCATCCTCCCCCTTCCGGAAAAGCAAGCGCCCTCTTCGATCAGAAGAGGGCGCGGGACCGCTAATGGGTAGAATTCCGTTCCGCCTCTTCTCATCTCTCAGGACCCGAGGGTCCTGCAGGAATTGGCACCTTTCCCCTCGTCCGGATCAAGCTCAATCCGGCCGTTCCCTGGACGGGAGCGGGGTGGTTGCCGGGCTTCATAGGGCCAGTCCCTCCGCCACTCTGGATAAGAAGACGCCTATTGAATTTTCTGTTATCATACGACAATTTAAAGGGGTGTGTCAAGGCCGTGCCATCGGGTCCGAAAGGGGCGGCCAAAGGCCCTCCCCTTTTCCGTCCCGTGGCAGAGCATCTTGCGCAGAAGAGCATTCGCGGGGAAACTCACTTCGCCGAGATGTTCACCCGAAGATTTCGATCCACGCGTGGCGCCTGGGGATGCTCCAGCCAGCAATATACCCCGTGGCTGGGAGAGACATCGGTCTTCTCCGGCATCGTGCTGTGGCAGATGTTCATCGTATGAGGGCAACGGTCGGCGAAGGGGCATCCCTGCGGCGGCTTGAACAGGTCCGGCGGGGAACCCGGGATCGACTGCAATTCCCCGTCCCGTTTCATATCCAGCCGGGGCATGGAGTTGAGCAGTCCCCAGGTGTAGGGATGGCGGGGACGGTAGAAAATCTCCTCCACCGTTCCGTACTCCACCACTTTCCCGCCGTACATGACGGCCACCTTGTGAGCGGTTTCGGCCACCACTCCCAGATCGTGGGTGATCAGGATGATCGCCGTTCCCGTTTTTTCCTGCAGCTCCTTCATCAGTTCCATGATCTGCGCCTGGATGGTCACGTCCAGGGCGGTGGTGGGTTCGTCGGCGATGAGGATTTTCGGATTGCACGCCATGGCCATGGCGATCATCGCCCGCTGCCGCATCCCGCCGCTGAACTCGTGGGGATACTGATCCACCCGCTTTTCAGGAGTGGGAATTCCCACCAGGCGAAGCATTTCGATCGCCCGCTCCCGGGCCGCCTGCTTCTCGATCCCCTGGTGCCAGATCAATCCTTCCATGATCTGCTTGCCCACGGTCATCGTCGGGTTGAGGGAGGTCATCGGATCCTGGAAGATCATGCCGATCTCCGAGCCCCGGATGCCGAACATCTCCTTTTCGGACAGGGACAGGAGATTCTTTCCGTCAAAGCGGATCTCCCCCTCCTTAATGATGCCCGGCGGCGTCGGAATCAGCCGCATGATCGACTGGGCGGTGACGCTTTTTCCGCTCCCCGACTCGCCGACGATGGCCAGGGTCTCCCCCTTTTCGAGGGAGAAGCTGACTCCGCGGACCGCGTGTACTTCTCCTCCGTAAGTCTGAAACGACACATGCAGATTATCCACTTCCAAAAGAGCCATGTTCTCCCTCCTTTACTTGCGCATTCTCGGATCCAGGGCATCCCTCAGGCCATCGCCGAGCATATTGAAGGCCAACAGCGTCAGGCTGAGGAAAAAGGCGGGGAAGAAGAGACGCCACCACTCACCCGACAAAATCACCGCCGTCGCATCGTCGATCATCGTCCCCCAGCTGGCGAAGGGCGCCTGCACCCCCAGCCCGAGGAAACTCAGGAACGCCTCGGCGAAAATGGCGTTGGGGACGGTGTAGGTCAAAAGAACAATGATCGGTCCCAGAGAGTTGGGGAGCAGATGCTTGGACAAGATCCACCGGCCGCTCGCCCCCAGGGTTCGGGCGGCGAGCACGTACTCCTGCTCCTTCAGCTGCAGGACCTGCCCCCGCACCAGACGGGCCATGCGCAACCAGCCGGTAACCGACAAGGCGATGATGATCGTCAGGACGCCGGGCTCCATCACGACCAGCAGGAGAATCACGATCAACAGGTACGGAAGGCCCCACAGGACGTCGACGATCCGCATCATGATCTCGTCGGTCCGCCCGCCCTTGTAGCCGGAAATGCCGCCGTAGAGCACACCGACGATCAAGTCGATCAATCCCGCCGCCAATCCGATCAGCAGCGACACGCGGGCGCCGTACCAGGTGCGGACGAACATATCCCGCCCCAGATCATCGGTCCCGAACCAGTGCTCACCGGAGGGTTCCAGGTTTTTTCCCGTTTCCAGGTTTTGTTCGTAATAGGTGTATTCCACCATATAGGGTCCGAAAATGGCCATCACGGCGAGAAGTACGAGGATGATAAGACCCGCCATCGCCATCCAGTTCTTCTTCAGACGCAACCAGGCATCCTGCCAGTAGGTAAGGCTGGGCCGCGCAATGGCCTCCGCCTCCGCCTCGCGGCGCGGCGCCGGCTCAAAAGCTTCTGCAGGCAAAGACATATCAGTTCGCCCCCCTTCCGCCGATCTTGATTCGCGGATCCACCCACGTGTAGGCGATGTCCACCAGCAAATTGACCAGGAGAAGCAGCGCGGAGTAGAAGACGGTCACGCCCATGATCACCGAATAATCCCGGTTAAAAATGCTGTCCACAAAATATTTTCCGATGCCCGGAATGGAGAAGATCTTCTCGATCACGAAACTGCCGGTGATGATATCCACCGCCAGGGGACCGACGATGGTGATCGCCGGCAAAATGGCATTGCGGATCGCGTGCCGGGTGATCACCCTTGACGGGGACAGCCCCTTCGCGCGGGCGGTGCGGATGTAATCCTGTCCCAGCACCTCCAGCATGCTGGAGCGCATCAATCGGGTCATCAGTGCCAGGGGGGTAAAGGCCAGTGCAATGGCCGGCAGAATGGAATCCTCAAAGGAACCCCAGCCTGCAATCGGCAACAGTTCCCATTCGAGACCAAAATACTTCTGGAAGAGTGGGGCAAGGACGAAACTGGGGACGGCCAGCCCGACCACCGCCAGGAACATGACGGTATAATCCGGCAGCCGGTTGTGGCGAAGAGAGGCGATAATTCCCATGATCAGTCCCGCCAGCACGGCGACAGCCATCGCCTCAAGGCCAAGCTGGGCGGAGACGGGGAATCCGTCGGCCAGAATGCCGTTCACGTCCCGGGCCTCCGATTTGATCGAGGGGCCCAGATCGAACATGATCAAATTTTTCATATAGAGGGCATATTGCACAGGAAGCGGCTTGTCCAGATTATAATGCGCTTCCAGGTTGGCGATGATCTGGGGCGGCAACTTCTTCTCCGAGGCAAAGGGACCGCCGGGAGCCAGATGCATCATGACGAAAGTCAGGGTGGCGATCACCCAGAGGGAGAGCAGCATGTAAAGAAAACGTTTTCCAATATATCGAAGCACCGGCAACACCTCCTCTGCAGAAAAAGCGGACAAGGGAAAGTCACCCCATGAAGGGGTGACTTTCACCCATGCCCGGAACTTCCATTAATGCTCAAGAATATAGGCATCTCGGAAGTAGACACTCTTGTCCGGATTCCGCACAACACCCTTCACGTAATCCTGCTCCATGTAGAGATCCGTATAGAAATAGATCGGTGCGATCGGCATTTCGTCCATCAGGATGTCTTCCGCCTTGTGCATCGCTTCCATGCGGACCTTTTGATCGGCCGTGGATTTGGCTTTCTTGATCAAGGCGTCGTACTCCTTATGGCTGAAGCGGGTATCGTTGTTGCCTCCACCCGTCACCCACATGTCCATGAAGGTCATCGGGTCGATGTAGTCGGGCAACCAACCAAGGCGTCCCACCTGGAAGTCGCCGGCCTTGGTCTTGTCCAGATACACCTGCCATTCGGAGTTGCGCAGTTTCACGTCCACCCCGAGGTTCTTCTTCCACATTTGCTGAATCGCTTCGGCGATCTTCTTGTGACCTTCATCGGTGTTGTAATCGATGGTCACCGCGGGAAGTTTGTCAAACCCTTCTTCCTTCATGCCTTCCTCGAGCAGCTTCTTGGCTTCTTCCGGCTGGGCCTTTTCCGGCAGATAGTCATCGCGGGTCTCTACCCAGTCCTTCTCGGCGACGAAGTCCGGGATCCCCCACGGAACGAAGCCGGTGGCCGGCACCTGTCCGCCCTGAGTCACGTTTTCGACGATCGACTTACGGTCGATGGCCAAGGCGAAGGCTCTGCGGATCTTCTTGTTGTTAAAGGGCTTCTTCTCCACGTTGAACATGTAGAAGTAGACCGCCGGTTGTTTTTGCGACTTGATCTCGCCGCTCTCCAGCCCTTTTTTCGTCAAATCCGGCGGGATGATGATGGAATCCCCTTCATCCAGCTTGCGGGACTTGAATTGCTGATACCCCGTCTGCGCTTCCCCGATGAACGGGAAGTTGAGCTGGGTCAGCTTCACATCCTTGGCGCCCCAGTAATGCTCGTTCTTCACCAGTTCGATCTTGGCATCGTGCTCCCAGGTCTTCAGCTTGAAGGGACCGTTGCCCACGTAGGTGTCGGCCTCGGTGGCCCATTTGTCGTTTTCCTCAGCCACTTTCTTGTTGACCGGGAACAGGGTGTAGAAGCTGGTGAGGGCCACGAAATAGGGCGCCGGCTGCTCCAGTTCCACCTTCAGGGTGTGGTCGTCCACCGCCTTGACGCCGACATCCTCGGCCTTCGCTTTCCCTTGGTTGTACTTCTCCCCGTTTTTCAGGTAGTAGAGCTGGTACGCGTAGTCAGCCGGCGGCTTCATCTTCGGATCGAGCACCCGCTTCCAGGCGTACTCGAAATCGTGGGCGGTCACCGGATCGCCGTTGGACCACTTGGCATCCTTACGCAGGTGGAAGGTGATTTCCTTCCCGTCTTCGCTGACCTCCCACTTCTCAGCCACGGCGGGATGCGGATTTCCCTCGGCATCTATCCGGGTGAGGCCTTCCATCAACTGGTTAAGTATCGTACTGGACATTTGGTCCGTAGCGGTTGCCGGATCCAGGCTGGGCGGCTCGCTCTTGATGCGGCCCACATTGAGCACCTGTTCTTCGGCGAGCTCCTCACTGCCTTTCCCCTGGTCGGATCCGCCGCCGCCGCAGGCCGCGGTGAAGACCAGGGAGAAGGCAATCAGGATTGCTGAAATCCTGCCTGTCCATTTGCCCTTCTTCATCAGTCAACCCCCTTGACCATGTAGTTGCATTTCTGTATCGGTACATAATATGTCCTATGATCCATTCTTTAATATAATAGGCCTTTTGTACAAGCGGAAATTACACCCATTTTCGAATGGATCATAGTTGCACCTAATTCTTGTTTATTCTCTACAGATTGAAAAATTCCTCCTTGGTAGGGGGCGACATTCAAAAAAAATCTTCGGAAGAAGGATATATTTTCCATATTTTCCTATTATAAAACAGGCGGATGAGGAACTCATCCAACCCCTTTCGTGACGGCACCCGCCATCTCGTCGGCCGTCACATCGAGTCCGAAGGCGGCATGCAGCTCGCGAACGGCTTCGACGGCTCGGTCACGGGGAATGACGCAGGAGATTTTGATTTCCGAGGTGGAGACCATTTTGATGCGGATTCCCGCATCGGTGAGCGCCGCGAACATCTTCGCCGCCACACCGGGGCGGGACACCATTCCGGCCCCCACCGCAGACACCTTGGCCAGTCCGGTCTCATACAGCACCTTGAGATAGCCCAGCTCCTCCCGGTGTGCCTCGATCACTCCCTTGGCCACTTCCCCCTCATCCTCGTGAACGCTGAAGGCCACGTCCACCCGTTCCGCATCGTGTTCACTCTGGACGATCATGTCCACATTGATGTGGGCATCAGCCAGGATGCCGAACAGGCGGGACAAGGTTTCGATCCGGTTTTCCAACCCCAGCACCTTCATCCGGGCAACGTGCATATCGTGGGCGATGCCCCTCACATTGCGCTCCGTTTCCATGTCCTTTGCCTCCTTCACCCAGGTTCCCGGCTCATCCACAAAGCTGGACCGGACCACCAGCGGCACCCGGTGCTTCATGGCGCACTCCACCGACCGGGGGTGGAGAACCGCCGCGCCCAGATGGGCCAGCTCCAGCATCTCCTCAAAAGAGATCTCGTCCATTTTTCCCGCCCGGGGCACCACCCGCGGATCCGCCGTAAAGACGCCGGTCACATCGGTATAGATCTCGCAGACCTCCGCCGCCAGTGCCGCCGCCAGCGCCACGGCGGTGGTGTCGGAACCGCCCCGGCCCAACGTGGTGATCTCTCCCGTTGCCGTCTTCCCCTGGAAGCCCGCCACGATTACGACCTCACCGCGGTCGAGACACTCCCGGATCACCCGGGTGTCAATTTCTTGGATTCGCGCTTTTCCGTGGATCCCATCCGTGGTGATCCCCGCCTGCCATCCGGTCAGGGACCGGGCCGGAACCCCCAGTTCCGACAGAGCCATCGCCAGCAGGGCGATGGATACCTGTTCCCCGGTGGTGAGGAGCATATCCATCTCCCTGGCCGGAGGACGGGGACTCACCTGGCGGGCCAATTCGATCAGCTGGTCCGTCGTCTTCCCCATGGCAGAGACGGTGACGACGCATGGCTTTCCCTGGGCGTGAACGGCCGCCACCCTCTCCGCCACCCGCCGGATCCGTTCCACGCTTCCCACCGACGTACCCCCGAATTTCTGGACCACTACACCCATGTTGGTCAGCTCCCCCCGCTTCCTCATAACTCCCCGAAAAATGAAAAAAGGCCACAGCAGGAAACGAAGCTGTCGCCGATACGGCTCAATCCAGCCTCACTTACCCCCTGTGAGATAGTGCTCCACGAAAGCCGCCGAAGCTTTCGTGACAGTGCCGTCCCTGTTCGGCGACGGCCCCAGGCCATCCCTCCGCGGCCGGAAAGAAGGCCTTCGGCGGACTCCCCTTTCCCCGCCGGTCAACGGCGGCCGCTGCCTCGCGCCGGGTACTGATGGAGTTCCGCGCCCCTATTTCACACGCAGTGAGGAGTATGGTGTTGTATTGGTTCAAATATTTCTTGTAATCTTATCACAGCTCGGAATCCCTGACAATGCCCTTCTTTTGAAACAGCGAAAAAATCATGTGTCAAAAATGGGAAAACTGCAGTCCGACCCGTTTTTCCGCCGGGTCTGTCTTTGCGGTCGGTCCAAATACATAGTATAATGGGAATGCAAATCCTAACGGGTCGCAGACCCCATCGGAGTGTGAACTGGATGATCAGCAACATCGGAGTACCCGGCCTGATTCTCATCCTGGTGGTGGCATTGCTTCTGTTCGGCCCCAGCAAACTGCCGGAATTGGGGCGGGCCGTGGGTCGAACATTGCGCGAATTCAAGGAGTCCTTCAACGGTTCCGGTGAAAGCCGCGACAAATCGGAAAAGCCCTCCCAGGAACAGCAAACCAAATGACGAAGATCAGCCCTCAGCACCCAAAAGGTCTGGGGGCTTTTTGCCGCAGTGCGGAGGGCGAAGAACGGCACACTCTACGCCGGGCGCTCTACTCGTCGTCTTTCATCCCGCACGCCCGGCGGTAATCCGCCGGTTCGTTCATGTTAAACAGGGCGAGTCGGGGATCCGCCACCGCCGCGATGGCTTCCCCGTCCAAAAACCGGGTCTGAATCCGTGTGAGAAACCGAACGACGTCCAGCTTCCCCGCCGTCAGGGAGGCTTCCAGAGGCTCAAGGCAATCCCTGGTGTACAGGGCGAACAAGGAATGCAGGCGCCCTTCAAACCGGGGGACGATCACGTCGTGGCCTTCGAGGCGCGCGAAGAGCAGGTCGGCCACAGACCGGGAAACGAAGGGCATGTCGCAGGCAACCACCAGATTGACCCGGTGGCGGGAGCGGGCGAGCCCCGCATGGATTCCCGCCAGGGGTCCTTTTCCCGGAAAGCGGTCGCTCACCAAAGGAACCCCCAGATGGCGATATGCGTCCGGCCGGTTGGTTACCACCAGCGGATCGCCCCAGTCCCGCAGCCGATGAAGCACCCGCTCGATGACGGGTCGCCCCCGGACGGGCATCAGCGCCTTGTCCCTCCCCATTCGCCTGGATTGCCCGCCGGCCAGGATCAGCAATCCTCTCTCCATCAACCCTCCTCTCCCCCCGAAGGCGATGAGGAAGCCACCGGTTCGTCGGAACGCAGGGCCTCGATGATTTTTCGGGCCAGTTTGTCCCCGATTCCCGCCTTGCGGTACTCCTCGACGGTGGCGTTTTTCATCGCCTCAATGGAGCCGAAGTGACGGAACAGCTGACGCTTCCGCTTTTCTCCCACACCGGGGATGTCGTCCAATCGGGAACGGATCATCGTCTTCCCTCGCACCTGTCGGTGGAAGGTGACGGCGAAGCGGTGAACCTCCTCCTGAATGCGCTGGATCAGGTAAAACTCCTGGCTCCCGCGATCGAGGCACACCTCCCGGGGAGGATCTCCCGCCAGCAGACGGGCGGTCTGATGCCGTTCATCCTTGACGAGTCCGCCGACGGGGATAAACAATCCCAACTCGTTCTCCAACACATCCAACGCCGCCCCCATCTGCGCCTTCCCCCCGTCCACCAGAATCAGATCCGGCAACGGAAGATCCTCCCGCAACACCCGGGTATAGCGGCGGCGAATCACCTCCCGCATCGTCTCCACATCGTCCGGTTTGGTGACGGTGCGGATTTTGTATTTCCGGTACTCATTTTTCGCCGGCCGCCCGTCCAGAAAAACCACCATCGCCGACACGGGATCGGTCCCCTGAATGTTGGAATTGTCGAAGGCCTCGATTCGCCGGGCCGCTCCGATTCCCAAGGCTTCACCCAGTCGCCGGGCTGCCTGGACCGTCCGCTCCTCGTCCCGTTCCATCAAACGGAACCGTTCCTCCAGAGCGATCCGGGCGTTTTCCGTCGCCATGTCGACCAGCTTTTTCTTCAGTCCCCGCTGAGGCACGTGCACGCGGACGCCCTTCAACCACTGACCCAGCCACTCGGTGTCGGTTCCGAGCGGCAGATAGATCTCCTTCGGCAGGGCGGGCGTTTCGTGATAAAACTGTGTGACGAAGGAGTGAAAATCCTCCTCCGGATCATGGTAATGGGGAAAGACCGAAACTTCCCGCTCGATCAACTTCCCCTGGCGGACGAAAAAGACCTGGACGCACATCCATCCCTTGTCCACCGCGTAGCCGAATACATCCCGGTCGACGTCATCGTTGAAAATGATGTTTTGCTTGGTCATCACCGCGTTGATATGCTGAATCAGGTCGCGCAGCTCCTTGGCCCGTTCAAAATCCAGCCTCTCCGCGGCCTTCTCCATTTTTCTTCGCAAGTCCCGCTCCACATCCCGGTACCCTCCGCTCAAAAAGCGGGCAATTTCCCGGGCGATCTCCTCTTCCTGGCTCGGATCCACGTCAAACTCGCAGGGAGCCAGGCATTGTCCCAGATGGTAATAGAGGCAGGCCCGTTTGGGCATGGTTTTGCACTTCCGCAAGGGATACAACTTGTCGAGGAGTTTCTTCGTCTGCTGAGCCGCACCGGCATTGGGATAGGGGCCGAAATAACGCGACCCGTCCTTTTTCTTCTTTCGGGTCACCTCCAGACGCGGATGCTTCTCCCGGGTCAACCGGATATAAGGGTAGGACTTGTCGTCCTTCAGCAGGACATTATAGCGGGGACGGTGCTTCTTGATCAGGTTGCACTCCAGAATCAACGCTTCCGTCGGCGTTCCGGTGACGATCACCTCCACGTCGGCGATCTGCGACACCAGGAGCTGGGTTTTTCCATCATGGCTGCCGGTAAAGTACGAGCGCACCCGGTTGCGGAGGCTTTTGGCCTTCCCGACGTATAAAACTTCCCCTTTTTCGTTTTTCATCAAATAACAACCCGGCTGATCCGGAAGCAGGGCCACTTTCTCCTTAACCCGATCCTTCACGGGACCCGTTCCTCCCTTCCAATCATCTAATTATTGTATCATAAGGACCCCCGCAGCCCGTGACCGCCCCGGATCAAAAATCGACAAAAAGGAGGATTTACTATTTCTCCGAAATCCCATATCATGTACGCATGACGGCGTCAAGGCGACCGTCTTTTTCTTTCTCAGGGGAATTGATGTACCCGACAAAAGCGAAACGGCATTAAGGAGGAAACGGATTTGACGGAGTCTTATTTCGGCACACTGAAGCGCCATGGAGTCAAGCTGTCCTTCGCCTTACTGCTCGGTTACCTGTTTTACATGACAGTCACTTACCTGATCGCTTTTTTGCTGATGATCCCTGTCATTCTCATCGGTACGGCAGCCGGATCCGACGCGGATCAGATCGCAGAAAGCCTCTTTTCAGAACCCGGGGGTATCGCCTTTGCGGTCGTCCTTCTCCTTCTCTTGTTTCTCGCCATCACGCTGGCGGAAAGCTTTTTCATCGCCGGAGCCTACGGGGCTGCATCTGCCGGCGTTTTCCGCGACGAGTCGTCCATCGGATCCTTTTTTTCGGAGGGGCTTAGGAACCTGTGGAAAATGTTCGGTCAGCAAGTCCTTCTTGGACTCTTCTTCATGGTTCCGCTCCTTCTTGTGACCCTTCCCTTTGGACTGCTCGCCGAAACGGAGGAGCCCTCCCCCATTGCCGCCTTATTGATGTTCCTCATCATGGTTGGATATTTGTGGGTGTTCATGTATGCCCCTCTTCTCCTGATCGTGGAAAGAACGGGGGTATGGGATTCGATCCGCCTCGCGTTTGGTCTGATCATCAAAAAACCGGGCCAAACCCTGCTGTCCGGTCTCATCGCCCTGGCCATCATCCTGGGCACCCTCTTGCTGGCCGTCTTTGTCATGGTTGTCCTCCCCGCGATTTCCGTTGCCCTGACGGGAGGAAACGGGGCTGTCGCGGTGATTTTGTCCATTTTGGGAGTCTTGTTCTTCCTCTTCGCTATTTTCTATGCCTTCTCCGCCGCTCTGCTGGTCATCGTCCACCGGTACAAGACCCGTCTCCGCAGTTTTCTCTTTCCCGTATCCCCGAATCGGGAAGGGGAGATTGCAGGGGCGCATGTTCCTGATGCATGAGGCAATCATTCTGCGTGGTGGAATTGTCTAGGCCACGCATTCGTTTCAGCTCAAACAGAAAGTGATTTTCAGATGAAATGATCAGACGGATTTACTTTTTTTCCGAAATTCGATACTATGTGGTCATGACGGCGTGAAAACGACCGTCTTTTTTCTATCTCATGCGGCGGACTTCGTATTCATCCAACAAGAGATGCGGTATTTTTTTTGAAAGGAGGCAATTCGTTTGACGGAGTCCTACTACGATACACTGAAGCGTCACGGTGTCAAACTGTCCCTCGCCATGCTTCTCGGAAATCTGCTGCACACGGCACTCTTATATGCGGCGCTGCTTTTGTACGCTATCCTTGCCGTTCTCTTGATCACAATGTTTTCGTCGGTTCCATCCGTTCTCGAAGCCGATTCGAATCAGGTCGCTGAAAGCTTCGCCTCCGAACCCGGAGGGATCGTCCTCGGAGTGGTGCTGCTCCTTCTCTTCGTCCCCGCCGTCCAGTTGCCGAACAGTTTTTGGATCGCCGGCGCCTATGGGGCCGCATCCTCCGCGGTATTCCGCGGTGAAACATCCATCAGCTTCTTTTTTACGACGGGATTTAAGCATTTATGGAGAATCTTTGCGCAGCAAGTCCTTTTGGCCATTTTGTTCATGGGACCGATCCTGGTCATGACACTGTTCGGCGGCTTGCTCGCCGGAGGCGGGGAAGCTTCGGATACCGCTTTGGGGATGTTTGGCTTGCTGTTCTTCGTCCTGCTCTTCGTCCTGCTCATCGGGTATCTGTGGATATCGCTGCACGCCCCCCTCATACTGATCGTGGAACGGACGGCGGTTTGGGATTCAATCCGCCTCGCGTTTCGCCTGACCCTCAAAAAACCGGGCCAAACCCTGCTGTCTGGTCTCATCGCCCTGGGAATCCTTCTGGGCACCTACTTTTCGGTCGGGTTGATCCTTGTCATCCTCTTCGCTCTGTTGACTGCTCTGACGGGAGGAAATGACATCATTGCGGCGATTTTTGCCGTGTTCGGCGTATTGATCCTCCTGTGCACCATTTTCTTCGCCTTTACCGCATCCCTGCTGTCCATCGTCCACCGCTACAAAACCCGACTTCGCAGTGATCTCTTTCCCGACAACTTGAACCGGGAAGGGTTTTCCGGTGGAGCAACTCCCGGATACGCTCCGGGCGAATCGTGATCAATCAATAGCCATGGAGGGTATAAGGCATGGATAACTATTTTGAACTGTTGCGTCGGCATGGACTGATACTGTGGGTCAGCTTTTTCGTCGGTTCCCTGGCCGCAGGGGTGATCACCGGGATTGCGGCGGTTATCATCATTTTTCTCGGGGCGATCATCCTGTTCGTGAGCGCGAAAGATGTGCTGAACGAATTGGGAGCGTCCCTGGACTCATTACCCCCGGATCCGGCCGCCATCCTGGAAAAGCTGTTTTCTCCGGGGATAGTCATTCCGCTGCTGATCACCATCGTGCTTTTCATCGGGATCATGCTCCTTTACTCGGGATTTACCAATGCCGGGATGAACACGATGATGCGCAATGCGGTCTTTGAAGGGCGCTCCTCAATCGAAACCTATTTTACCCAAGGGTTTCGCTATATGCTGAAGATGGCGGGACAGCTCCTTCTGACCGGTCTCTTCTACCTTCCCGCGATCATTTTGTTGGCCGCCGGGGTCTTCCTCTTCGCATACGGAATCGCCGAAGGCGGAGCCCCATCGGTTTTGATGGGCTTGCTTCTTGCCCTCCTCTCGGTGGCGTTGTTCATCGTGCTGGCTCTCGTCTTTTTGCACGCTCCGGTCATCCTGGTGACGGAAAATACCGGAATATGGGAATCCATCGCCCTCTCCGCCCGACTTTTCGCGCGGTCCTTCGGCCAGGTATTCCTTTCCGGTCTGATCGTCTTTCTCATCTATTTCGCCTACGGCGTGCTCTTTTTCATTTTGGGAGCGATCATCGGAATTTCGACCTTTGATCCCTCGGGAACCGATCCCACGGAGACAAGCTTAGGCCTTGAATTGTTCTTCAATCTGCTTCAGTACGTGCTGAACCCTCTCATGCAGGTGTTGTCGCTCCTGGTGGTTTTCCTCCGTTACCGAAATCGGCTCCGCCCGCGCCTTTTTCCGGAGGAGAGCGACAACGGCGGAGAAATCGGGGGCACGAAAACGATCTGGAAATGATAAAAAGGCTGTTGACCTTTCTCCGGTCAACAGCCTTTTTGCATCAAACCCCCGCGCACAGATCACAGATAGGAGTCGAGCCACTCCCGCAACTGTTCCTTGGGCTGGAAGCCGACCATCTTGGAGACCATTTCGCCGTCCTTAAACACCATCAGGGTCGGAATGCTCATCACCCCGAAACGGCCCGCCGTTTCCGGGTTGTTATCGACATTCAACTTGGCGATCTTCAATTGATCCCCAATCTCGCTGTCCAGCTCCTCCAAAACGGGAGCGATCATTTTGCACGGACCGCACCACGGTGCCCAGAAATCAACCAGCACGGTCCCCGATTTCACTTCGTCGGAAAAGTTCTGGTCCGTCACTTCGACGATGGCCATTGTTGGTAACCTCCTCAATTCACCAAGTTCCGATCCGACGAACATAGTATACCACGCTGCGGCAAAGGATCCAAGGTATTTCGGATGGCGAAAAAACGAGAGAACACACCAAAGGCGACGCCTTTCGCCGCTTTTTACCGGAAATGCGCAAGACGGGATCCGCCGTGGAAAGGGAGATAGGACGCCAAATTCGCCCGAAAAAAAAGGGCGGCAGACCGCTTGCCCGCCGCCCCGCGTACCCAAATCAGTTGGATTCGGCCAGCACTTTCTTGAATTCCTCCGTCAACATCGGCACCACTTCAAACAGGTCCCCCACGATGCCGTAATCGGCCACGTTGAAGATGTTCGCCTCCGGATCCTTGTTGATGGCAACGATCACCTTGGAGTTGGACATCCCGGCCAAGTGCTGAATGGCGCCGGAGATCCCGCAGGCGATGTAGAGGTCCGGCGTGACGACCTTCCCGGTTTGGCCGATCTGCAGGGAATAATCGCAATATCCGGCGTCACAGGCTCCCCGGGAAGCCCCCACGGCGGCTCCAAGGACGTCGGCCAGCTCCTGAAGGACTTTAAATCCGTCCGCGCTTTTCACTCCGCGCCCACCGGAAACGATGATCCGCGCCTCCGACAGATCCACACCGCCGGCCGTCTTGCGGACCACTTCCTTCACAATCGTGCGCAGGGAATCGGCGGAAATCGCGATATCCAGCTCCTCCACCTGGGCGGAACGGGAGGTGTCCGCCTCCTCCGCCGGAATGTTGTTGGGACGGATCGTCGCAAAGACGGTCCCTTCCTTCACCGCCTTTTTCACAAAGGCTTTCCCCGCGTAAATGGGTCGGGTGAAAATAATCCGGTCATCCGCCGATTGCACGTCGGTACAGTCGGAAATGAGCCCCCATCCCATCCGGGCGGCAATCCGCGGGCTCACATCCCGACCGATGGCCGTATGCCCGGTGAGGATGACGTCGGGCTGCACCTTGTCGATCACTTGTTTGAAGGCCTGGAAATAGGCATCCGTTGTATATTGATCCAGTTTCTCATCAGTGGCGACGACTACGTTGTCCGCGCCGTGATGAGCCAACGTTTCCGCAAATTCCTTCGCTTTGCTGCCGAATACGGCGGCCGTGATGGTTCCCCCGTCAGTGACCCGCCGCGCGGCTGCCAGGCATTCCAGGGAGACGTTCCTCAACCCCCCGTCCCGCACTTCGGCCAGTACCAAAACGTTTCTGCTCATGGACGTTTCCCCCTTGCAGTCTACATGGTCTTTTCAAACCGGTTCCGAACCGTGCCACAAGCGTTGAAACGGCTCTTATCGGGATCAGATCACCTTTGCCTCGTTCCGGAGCAACTGGACCAGTTCCTTCACCTGATCAGACAGCTCGCCCTCCAGGATTTTCCCCGCTTCCTTCTTCGGCGGCAGGAAGACTTCCAGCGTTTCCGTCTTGGATTCGATGTCATCCTCATCCAGGTCGAGATCGTCCAGATCCAAGCGCTCCAAGGGCTTTTTCTTCGCCTTCATGATCCCCGGGAGGGAAGGATAGCGCGGCTCATTCAGCCCCTGCTGCGCCGTCAAGAGGATGGGCAATTTGGATTGAATGACTTCCACGTCCCCCTCGACGTCCTTCTCCACTTCCACGTTTTCGCCGTCGATGGTCAATTTGGTGATGGTGGAAATGTGGGGAATCCCAAGCAATTCCGCCAGGCGGGGTCCCACCTGCGCCGAGCCGTCATCCACCGCCATGTATCCGCACAGGATGAGATCGTACTCCTGTTCCTTGATCACCTCGGCCAAAATCTTGGCGATGGTGTATTCATCGGCATCTTCCAGATCCTCGGAATCCACGATGATTCCCTTGTCGGCCCCCATGGCCATGGCCGTGCGCAGCGCTTGTTCCGCCCGCTCCGGCCCCACGGTGATGACCGTGACTTCCCCTCCGTGCTCTTCCTTCAGCTTGATGGCTTCCTCCACGGCATACTCATCGTAGGGGTTGATGACAAATTCCACCCCGTCTTCGCTGATTTGGCCATCCTCGAGAACGATGCGCTCCTCGGTGTCGAAGGTTTGCTTCAGACAGACCAAAATGTTCATGCGTTACCCTCCTTCTCAGAATGAGCCTCCCTCTGCTGCGGAGCATCCTTGCCCATTCCGTATAGGAACAGGCGATGGATGGGTTCCACCTGATCCATCAGGCTGTACTTGCAATCGTTCATGATCCAGGATGTAACGGTTTCATCCAAGGTGCCGAAGATCATCCGGCGGGCAACCCGTACATCGACATCCGGGCGAAAGATCCCTTGATCGATCCCGGAGCGGATGATGTCATCGATGACATCCATGTACTTTTTCAGGGTTTCCGCGATCCCCCTGCGCACCTTCCGATTGGATTGGCGCAATTCGATCTGCGTGACGATCGCCATCTTCGGATTTTTTTCCAGGTGCGCAAAATGGAGACGCATCAGTTCCCGGAGCTGATCCGGCGCGGAGTCGACACGGGCGGTAGCTTCCCGGACGGTCTCGATGAAGGCTCCCATTTTTTCATTGAAAAGGGAGATCAGCATATCATCCTTGTTTTCGAAATAGAGGTAGATCGTCCCGTCGGCCACCTTCGCCTCCCGGGCGATTTTGGACACCTGGGCGTTGTGGTAACCGTTTTCGGCGATGACGCGGATGGCAGCGTCAATGATCGCCTCATATTTCTCCCCGGTCCGTTTGGCCATGCCATTCCCTCATTCCTTAATGAATGACCATTCATTCAATTTCTAGTTTATTACGCAAACTTACCCATGTCAACTTTTTTCGTCAAAATCGCGGATGAAAGCGCAACCGAAAAACATTATACCACGACGGATCCGGCCGGGAACAAAGGAATTGAACAAAACGCAGGGAAAAACGTGGAAATCGGCACCGACCCGTGGGAAACCGCCGTGCGACCCGGCGATCCTCCGAGCGGCTGCCGCATCACCCCTGCTTTTCTTCTTCAACCAATACCCGTCGGAGGACCTTGCCCACCGTCGTCTTGGGCAATTCGGAGCGGAACTCGTAGCGGCGGGGAACCTTGTAAGCCGCCAGCCGCTCCCGGCAGTAGGCATCCAGTTCCTCCTCCGTTATTTTCTCGCCCTCCCTGAGAACGATAAACGCCTTCACGGTTTCCCCCCGATAGGGATCCGGAACACCGACGACGGCCGCTTCCTGAACCGCCGGGTGTTCAAACAGCACCTCTTCCACCTCCCGCGGATAGATGTTGAATCCGCCGGCGATGATCACGTCCTTTTTGCGGTCCATGATGGCGAAATATCCTTCCTCATCCATGAAAGCCATGTCTCCGGTGCTCAGCCATCCGTCCTTGAGCACCTTCTCCGTCTCCTCCGGCCGGTTCCAGTACCCCTTCATCACCTGGGGACCGCGAACCTGGAGCTCACCGACCTCTCCCTGCTTCACCTCTTCGCCGGTCTCCGGATTGACAATCCGGCAATCGGTGTCCGGCCACGGCAGACCGATCCTGCCGGTTTTTCGGCGGCCCCAAACGGGATTTGCGTGGGTGACGGGGGAAGCCTCCGTCAATCCATACCCTTCGACCAGGCGTCCTCCTGTCAATTTTTCAAACCGCTCCTGCACTTCGACGGGAAGGGGCGCGGATCCGCTGAGGCAAGCTTCAACCGAGGAAAGATCGTACTTTTCGATATCGGGATGATTGATCAGGGCCACATACATCGTAGGGGCGCCGGGAAAGAGGGTCGGCTTCTCCTCGGCAATCGTCTTGAGGACTTGTCCGGCATCAAATTTCGGCAGGAGGATCATCGTCGCCGCCATGTACACGGAATAATTCATCACCACGGTCATCCCGTAAACATGGAAAAAGGGCAGAATTCCCAAGGTTTTTTCTTTTCCGCGCCTCCCCCGGTACATCCACGCGGCGCACTGGACGGTATTGGCCACCAGATTGCGATGGGTCAGCATCGCTCCCTTCGCAAGCCCCGTGGTTCCGCCAGTATACTGGAGGAGGGCCAGTTCATCGGGGGATTCGACGGGCATCGTCACCGGATTCGCGGGTGCTTTCCGGATGAGATCGGAGAAGCGGTGGATGTTTCCTCCGTAAGAAATGTCCACATGCTGACCTTCCTTGATCATTTTGAGCGGATACAGGAGGTTCTTCGGAAAGGGGAGATAATCCTTGATGCTGGTGACGATGACGCGCTTCAGCGGGGTCTCCTCCATCACCTTCTTCACCTTGTCGAAAACCAGATCCACGCAGATGATCGTTTCCGCGCCGGAATCCGACAGCTGGTGTTTCAATTCCCGCTCCATGTACATGGGGTTGGTTTGGACGACGACCGCCCCGGCAAACAGGGCTCCATAATAGGCGATGACCGCCTGGGGCGTGTTGGGGAGCATGATCGAAACCCGGTCCCCCTTGCGCACCCCCAGATCCGCCAGGGCGTGAGCGAAACGGTATACATCCTCCAGGAGCTCCTGATACGTGATTCGCTTTCCCATGAAGTGAACGGCGTCCCGCTTGGGAAACTCCCGAGCGGACTCCAAAAGAAAATCCGTCAGATACGCTTTGGGGTACTCCAGGGTTGCGGGGACTTCCTCCGGATAATGCTGATGCCAGATCTTCTTTTCTGTCATTGGAAACCCTCCTGACTGAATGAATAGTCATTCAATAACGGGGATACTTAGTCGTGGCTTTATTTGGATGGTTTCCACACCATTTTAACGAACTTTTCATCCGATTTGAATCACTTTCTTGGAAATCCCCGGATGGGGGGAGGCGCTCCCCGCCCTTTCGCGCATCTTAAGAACCTTCCCATCCTCCTATCCTTCCCGGCGATCCGGATCCGACGGAGACAGCACCCGCGGACGTTTCGATTTGATCGGCATGGGCGAACGGACCATCACATCCCACAACGCTTTTCCGTTAAAGGGGACCAGCGGCCACATGTAGGGGGTGTTGAGGCATCGGGTCGTCGCAAGCAGGAGGAACCAGATTCCTACGGTGAGGATCAGCCCCGGCAATTTTCCCAGGGCGACCCCGACGAGAAAAACCAGCCGGGAAATCTTGTTGGCCAGGCCCAGCTCATAGCTGGGGGTGGCAAAGGTGCCGATGGAAGCAAGGGCCACGTACAAAATCACCTCCACGTTGAACAGCCCCACCTTTACCGCCATTTCACCGAGCAGAACGGCGGCGATCAAACCCAGTGCCGTGGCCAGGGGGGACGGCGTGTGGATCGACGCCATCCGCAGGATCTCCACCCCCAGCTCCGCCGTCAGGATCTGCAGAAAGAGGGGAACATCCCCGATCTTCTCCGGTCCGAGAAAGCGCAGATCCGCGGGGAGGAGCTCCGGTTCCAGGACAAACAGATACCACAGGGGGATCAAAAAGAGGGAGGCCCCTATCCCGAGAAACCGAACCCATCGGAGAAAAGCCCCCACCCCCGGTTTCTGCCGATATTCCTCCGCATGCTGCAGGTGGTGAAAAAAGGTGGTGGGAGTGATCATCACGCTGGGGGAGCTGTCCACATAGATCAGCACATGTCCCTCCAACAGATGGACCGCCGCCACGTCGGGCCGTTCCGTGAAACGGACCATCGGATAGGGATTCCAGAAGCGCCGGAACAGAAACTCCTCCAGGCTCTTCTCCGCCATCGTCAATCCGTCCACCTGAATCCGGCTCAGGGAGTTCCGGACCGTCTCCACCAACTCGGGGTCCGCCACATCCTCAAGATAAGCGATGCAGATGTCGGTTTTTGAGCGGGTACCTACTTGCAAGTACTCCATGCGAAGGGAAGGATCCCGGAGCCTGCGGCGGGTCAGGGCGGTATTGAAGACGAGCGTCTCCACAAAACCGTCCCGGGATCCCCGAACCACCCGCTCCACATCCGGTTCTTCCGGATTGCGGGCGGGATACGTTCGGGCATCGATCAGGATGGCCTCTTCTTCCCCGTCGACCAACAGGGCCAGCGGACCGGACAGGACCGCCGTCACCACTTCGTCGATCTTCTTTGTGGATTCCACTTCGAGATAGGGCACATGGGTGCGGATCAGCCGGTTGATCGTCCCGGGGACGAGATCCTTCCGTTCCAGCTTGGATAAGTGATCCATCACCCGGTTCAGGATGTCGTCCTTGGCAAAACCGTTCACAAAATACAGGGCGAAATCTTTCCCTCCATAGGTGAGTTCGCGACAGATCACATCGAAGCTTTTCCCCACGCCGAGCACCCGGTTCAAAATCTCGATATTTTTTCGGAGGGAACGGTCAACGGTAATCTCCTTCAGCTTTTCCTTCTCCGGCTTGTTCAGAGGGGATCCCTTCCTTCAAGCGTTTTTCCCGATGCTGATCCCCATTATTTCCACCCGGATCCGATGACAAACGCTTCCTTTCCCGCCAGAGCTGCTCGAGGAAAAATACGGCCAACGTTCCGACGAGGAGTCCGTTTTCGAGCACATATCTTACCGCCGGAGGGAACGCATCAAAAAACGGAGTGGGGAGAAACATCGTCCCGACCCCCAACACCAGGCTGATTCCAAAAATCGTCGTTCGCCGCTCGTCCAGGGGGTGTTCCATCACCGTCCGCAACGCGGTGCCCGCCATTTGGACGAAGGAGGCCAAGAGGGCGGCGTAGACGACGGGACCCGGAATGGAGGCAAGCGCCTCCGTCAAGGTCGGAACCAGGGAAACCCCGATCATGAGCAGACAGGCGAACAAGAAGGGGCTCCTTCCCCTTACTCCGGTCAGCCGGATAAAACCCGCCGACACGGAAAGGGGAACCATCCCGCCCGTGGAGAACAGGGCGGACAAGCCGTGGTTGATCCCGCTCACCCAACTTCCCCGGTTCAACTCCCGGATATTCACATGGCTGCGGCCGCGGACCGCCTCGCCGACGGCTGCCAGACTGGCCACCATGTTGGACAGCAGGACGAAAGCGACGAGGATTCCGGTAACCGCCGACTCCATTCCGACGCGCGGAAGCCCCCATTCAAACACGGACGGAACCGGCGAACCGGTCGAGATCTCCGTCCCGGAGGCCCGCCCGAGAGCGAAAAAAAGAATCCATCCGGCGAGCATCCCGATCAGCATCGCATAACTTTTCCACCATCCTCTCCCGACGGCGGACAGGAGAAGGACGAGAAAAAACACCCCCAGGGCGATCAAAGCGGAAAGCGGATCAAAATCGCCGTTTGCACCGGTCAACATTCCCTGAAAAAAGATCCCGCTCAGCTGAGAGACGAGCAGAAGCAGATAAGTCCCCGTCACCAGGGGAGTGAAAAGGGAAAGCATTCTTCCCAACACTCCCGTCATGGAGAGGATCAAAAAACATCCCCCGGTGACCAGCATCGCCCCCTCCAACGACTGCAATACCTCCCGGGCATCGCTGCCCTGCGCGAGAGCCTGACTCCCCAGGATGGCGAACACCCCCATCCAAATGCCCGCAGGTCCGTCCATGAGCGGCAGCCGGTGTCCCAGCCATCCCTGCAGCAGCGATCCGATCGCCACCACCAAAAACGTCCGCTGCATCAGGGCGGCGGTTTCCGAAGGTGTGAATTGAAAAATCTCGGCGATCACCACCGGCAGCGCCACCGTGTTGGCCACCAAAAAGATCAGCCACTGCACGGCGGCAATGGCTTCAGCTCCCCAACGGCGCACCTTTGAATTCTCCATCCTATCCCTCCCATTACCTCGAATTCACAGATCCTCGGTCAAACCAGTCCTCGGGGGCTCCCTTTCATCGGAAAAGGGCGACAGCAATCGCCGCACCCCCGGCTTCGGGCTTTATCATCGGCCCCATCATTTTTTTCCTTCCTCCCGTTTGCTACAATAACAGGTGCAACCTCAGACACCAGACGGGAGGATGACCTGTGGCACAGCTCCCCAACGAATACCTGGAACAAATGAACGCACTCCTGAAGGAAGAATATCCCGCCTTCCTCGCCACCTATGAAGAACCGCCATCCAAAGGCCTCCGGGTGAACACCCTCAAAATCGGGGTGGAGGAATTTCTTCAGCGGGTTCCCTTCCGCTTGGAACCGATCCCCTGGTGCGGGGAAGGCTTTTATTTCGAGCCGGAAGAGGATCGTCCGGGGAAACACGTCTACCATGCCGCCGGGCTGTATTACATCCAGGAACCCAGCGCCATGGCCCCGGTGGTGGCCCTGGATCCCCGACCGGGAGAACGGGTGTTGGACCTTTGTGCCGCTCCCGGCGGGAAAACAACCCAAATCGCCGCCCGCATGAGGGGCCAGGGCCTTCTGGTCGCCAACGAGATCGATCCCCGGCGGGTCAAGGTGCTGGTGGAAAACCTGGACCGCTTGGGCGTGAGCCACGCGGTGGTCCTGACCGAGTCGCCGCGGAGGCTGAGCCGACGCTTTGTCGGCTTCTTCGACCGGATCCTGGTGGACGCCCCCTGCTCCGGCGAAGGCATGTTCCGCAAGGATCCCGACGTGTGCGGACGGTGGAGTCCGCGGGCCACTCGACGCTGCGCCGACGTGCAGCTGGAGATTCTGGAAGCGGCCGCCGCAATGCTCCGCCCCGGCGGGCGGCTCACCTATTCCACCTGCACCTTCAATCCGGTGGAAAACGAGGAAGTGATCCTCCGCTTCTTGGAACAACATCCGGAATTCGAACTGAAGCCCGTCCCCCAGGCGGAACATTACCGGGAGGGGCGTCCCGACTGGGTTGACGGTCCGTCGCAGCTCGCCCGTTCCGCCCGGCTTTGGCCCCATCACCTCCGGGGCGAGGGACATTTCGTCGCCGTCATGGAAAAGACCGGCGGTCCGGAAGGGACGGCCCCGCGTCCGGGCGCCTTTCCGCCCGTCTCCGCCGACGCCAAAAACAAATTGAAGCAGTTTGCCCGGGAAACGCTGGCGGAAGGCCCCCCCGACGGCCCCTTCACCCTGTACGGAGAGCACCTGTACCTTCTGCCGGGTCCTCTCCCCACTCTGAAGGGGCTCAAGGTGGAACGCCCGGGATGCTATCTGGGGCAGGTGAAAAAGGGGCGGTTTGTCCCCTCCCACTCCTGGTCGATGACCCTGACGCCGGACCGCGTCAAGCGTGCCGTCTCCTTCGCCGAGGACAGCCCCGAACTCCACCGCTACCTCCGCGGGGAGACGCTGCCCCATTCCGGGGAGAAGGGATGGGTTCTTGTGACCGTCGACCGCTTTCCCCTCGGCTGGGGGAAAATCTCCGGAGGAATGTTGAAAAATCACTTTCCCAAGTGGCTGCGGTGGGATTGATCCCCCGGGAGAGAAGATCCTTTACGCGGTCTTCCTCTCCCCCTCCCTTTCCCGGGAGAGCGTCCTTGCCCACCGGTAAACAAACATCGATGCCAACACGAACAGGCCGCCGATCAGGAACATGCTCCGGTAGCCCCACCATCCGACAAACAGCCCCAGCACGAAGGAGCCGAGTCCGATTCCCGCGTCCATGGCGGTCAAATAGGTGGCGGTGGCCGCTCCCCGTCGCTCCGCAGGCACCCCCGCGATGACCAAAGCCTGAACGGAGGGCTGAATCGCACCGTAGCCGAAACCGATCAATCCCGCCCCCGCATAAAACAGCACCGGCCCATCGGCGAGGCCGAGGGCGACCATACCCGCCAAATAAAGCAGAAAGCCGGGAATGACCGCGCTATCGGGTCCCTTGCGGTCATAGATTTTTCCCGACACCATCCGGGACAGGACCAGGGCCAGGGCGTAAACGACAAAATAACCTCCGGCCATCCCGGGATTCCCCAGCTCGATGGCGTAAAGGGAGATGAAGGAGACGACACCGCCGAAAACGATCGCCGGCCCCACCAGGGAAACGGAATACGGAACCGCCCGCATCTCAATCCATCGCTTGAGGCCGCGCCCCTCCTCCCCGGAACGCGCCTGGGCTTCGGGGTGCCGGATCGGGAGAGCGAACAGCAAAGCCAGTGTCGCCAGCCCCGCTCCGACCAGAAAGACCAGCGAATAAGACCCGTGTTGCAACAGCGCCATGCCGAGGGCCGGACTGAGAATCATGGCCAACATCGAGGAGATGCCGAAGATCCCCAGGCCTTCGCCCCGACGGGATGACGGAACCTGATCCGCCGCCGCCGTCGCCGCGGCAGTGGTGGACATCCCGAAGACGGCGCCGTGAAACAGCCGCAAAAGAAGGAGGAAAACCATGCTGAAGGCCGCCAGGTAAGACGACGAGGCCACGGCGAACAAGGCCAGCGACAGGATCATGATGTGCCGCCTTCCCCACCGATCCAACCAGATGCCGGAGGCGGGCCGGGTCAGAACCGCCGCCACCGTAAACACGCCGACGACCAGCCCCGCCTGACTCTCCGATTCCCCCAGCTCATCCACCACGAAAATCGGAAGGGTGGGCAGCAACATGAAAAAACCGGCAAACATAAAAAAATTGACCGCGCAAATCAGGATGAAATCCTTGGTCCACAAACGCTCTCTCATCTCTCCACCCCTTTCTGCGCTTCCGGTTCCCGTTCTCCGCATGACCATCCGCCGGCGCCCATATACTTACATTAACAGAGCGACAGGGGGATGAGCGCGGTGAGCAGGATCGGGGAACGGACTCGCCTTGTGCCCTACGGCCCTCTGACCCTGGGACTGATTCAACCGGAATGGCTGTATATGTACCATTACTTCTTGGAAGAGCCGGAAGAAGGAGAAGAACATCCTCCGCCGGGGGACGCCGGGAAAGAAAACAGAGAGATACGGATCAACTTCCGAGCCAGACGGGATCCGGCGGCCCCCTGAGGAGGATGTCCCGCGAAAAAGGCGAACCGATACCGGTCGCCTTTTTCGTTTCGGATGTGCAGGTTTTCGTCCGGGCTTCTCACCGGTTAACGGACAAACTGATTCACGAAGTGTTCCGGGTTGAGCCCTTCCCCCGTCGCCTCCTCGATCAGGACTCTCCAGCCGCTCCGGTCTCCGGGCTGAAACACCTTTTCCAGGAAAAAGCGGCCGGTCTCCTCGGTGAAAAGCGAGGTCGCCCCGTTTCGGCGAAGGGCGGCGTCAAACTGGGAGGCCGTCAGTTCCCCCAGCAGGTAATTTTGGTAATACACCGGTGCGATGGTGAAGTGGATCTTGGAGGCCCAATGGGGTTCATCCGTTTCCTCCGGCGGATTCACATACTGAATCTCCCGGACCAGCTTCCACCACAGGCGGTTCAGGTCCTGATCGGGATCGCGGTAAAGCTCCCTCTCAAAGGTGACGAAGGTGATGATCCAGCGGGCGACGATCAGCATCTGCCGCTGGAGCATCTTCTCCACCTGGGGCATGATCCGGGAGAGCTCCGCTCGGTCCACCCGGGGAAAGCGCTCCAACCACTCCCGGTTCCGCGTCAGGCGACCGAAAAACATCGCGACGGCCTCGGTCGTGAAGATATGAGCGGGAGTGCGCAGGATGAAGGGCAGATTCCGATCCGCGTACTTATCGTATACGGCGTGACCGAACTCGTGCAGCATGGTGGACATCCAGTATTCATTGTCCCGGATGTTGCACAGAACCCGGACATCTCCCCGGCGATTCATATCCAGACAGAAGGCGTGCTGGTTTTTCCCTTCCCGCTCGTACAGGTCGCTTTTGGCGAGCATGTCCCGGATCTCCAGCCCGAGGGCGGAATAGGTGTCGGCGGTCAGTTTCTCGATGTTTTTCCCCCGGTAATGAACGTCCATATCCAGGCCGGGTACCGGCGGGGCTTCCTGAAAAAAGGGATCCGAATAATGCCACGGCCTCAGCTCTTGAGGCTCCAACCCGAATTTTTCCCCCAGCTCCGCATCGATTTCCCCCTTGATCCGGCGGAAGGGCTCGTCGGTCAATGTTTTAAGTCGTCCAAACAGGGAGAACACTTCGTCCCGATCCAACTCGCTGAGCTGGAACATCATTTGATGGTGATCCTCAAACCCCAAGCGGCGCGCCGCCTCGTTTCGGAGTTTGACCAGCCGGATCAATCCCTTCTCCAATTCCCGCCCGATCTGCTTGCTCGCCCGCCACACCTTTTCCCGCTCTTCGGAATCGGTGCTCGTCGCCAAGACGTTTCGCACCTCGTTTTCCGTCACCTTCCGCCCGTCGACGGTTCCGCGAAAGGTGTTGAAGATATTGCTCAGCTCCGATGAAAGGCGGACCATTTCATCCAGCAATTCCTCGGGAACCTGGTTTTCCAGCGCTTCCTGATACAGGCGATCCAGTTGCCGCCGCTCCAGGGAGCCCTCCGGGACTTTCTCCCTCAGCTCGGCAATCCGCTCAAACCGCTTCCGGTCGGCAAAGTGCCGCCGGTACTCCCTCTCCGCCTCCACTTCCGCCTCCTGCCACTTCTTCTCCCCGGTGGTGTTCACCATCCACACGGCGTGGGCCACCCGTTCGGACAAACGGGCGATCGCCTCGTTCTCCTCCCGCAGAAAGCTCTGTACGTCCAAATGGAATCCTCCTTCCCGCAAAAGGGGAAATGTCATTACATTTTCATCGGCTTCATGGCCCTATGTTACCAGATTATCAGAAAAAGGGGAATCGCAGAACTCAAGATGCCCTTCGAAAAAACCGACCCGATTTTCCGGCATGGAAGGCTGCCATTCCCGTCCCTGCCTCATCCTTGATTCCCTTCCGCCTCCCCGCCGATCGGGGCGGGAAAGGAGACGTCGCAGCTTCGGCCCAGCTCTTCCAAATCCGACACCACTTCCCTTGAAAGGGGAATCCCTTCCTTTAACCTCCTGCGGATTCTTCGCTCCCGTCCCTCACCGGGATACAGGATCTCCTCCGCCCCTTCGGCCCGGGGAACCGACTTCAGCTCCCGCAAAAATTGCTCGATCCGTCGAAAGTACACATCGATGGGCATCCACCGGGAAAGATCCATCAGGATAAAAAAGTGTCCCACATCGGCGGCTGCATGCCCCTCCTCGTAAAGGTTTCGCACATGGGGCCCGAAGGCGGCGCCGCTCAACACCCCGGAAAGCACCTCCACCGCCGCGGCGAGGGCGTACCCTTTCACCCCTCCGAAGGGAAGCACCGCACCCTGAAGCGCCTCCACCGGATCGGTGGTTTCCCGTCCCTCCCGGTCGATGGCCCATCCGGGCGGGATCGCCTTCCCCTCACGGGCGGCAAGGATGATTTTGCCCCGGGCGACGACGCTGGAGGACATATCGACGATCAGGGGAGGACCCTGCCGCGTAGGAAACCCGAAGGCGATGGGATTGGTTCCCAAAAACGCCTTTTTGCCTCCGTGCGGGGGAATGCCCGGCGGCGAATTGGTCAGTGCCATCAACGCCCGGTTTTTTCGACAGGCCCATTCACAAAAATAGGAAGCGGCACCATAATGATTGCTTCTGCGGATCGCGATCCCGGCAAGCCCCGACTGCTCTGCCACGGGAATCGCCGCCTCCAGCGCCCTCATGGCCACCACCTGCCCCAGGCCGTTGCCCCCGTCCACCCGGAGAACAGCCCCCGACCGCGTGATGCGGATTTCCGGTTTGGCGGCAATCCGCCCCTCGCGGACGCGCTTCGCGTAAATCGTCAGCCTGCTGATCCCGTGGCTGTCGATGCCCGCCAGATTGGACCGGATCAGGGAATCGCTCACCAGCTCCGCATCCCGTTCGGGCACTCTCAAGGAGACCAACACCGCCCTCGCAAAACGTTCCAAATCCTCGGACCGGTATCGGTTTTCACGCATGCGGACACTCCTCTGAACCTTTTAATAGATTTTGAGGTCAAATGGAATAAAGGGAAGGTTGACCGGAAAGAACCCGAATCACTTCTTCCGCCACCAGATGGGACGTGCGGACTTGTGCCTCTTGCGTCAATCCTGCGATGTGCGGAGTAAACACCACGCGATCGTGACCGAGGAGCGGATGTTCAGGGGAGACAGGTTCTTTTTCCAATACGTCCAACACCGCTCCTCCAATCATTCCATGTTCCAGGGCAGCAGCCAAATCACCCTCATGGATCACCCCACCCCGGGAAGAGTTGATGATCCAGGCGGTGGGCTTCATCTGCCGAAATTCGGACCAAGAAAAGAGATGGCGGGTTTCATCGTTTAGAGGAACGTGTAGACTGACGAAATCAGCGGATTGCAACAGCTCGGAAAAGTCGACCCGCTTCACCCCCGTTTCCGCAACCGGAAAGTCAAAGGGGGTAACGTAGGGGTCGTAGCCGATGACACGCATGCCGAAGGCCATCGCCCGTTTGGCCACCCGATGGGCTATCTCGCCCAGTCCGACCAGCCCCAACACCTTGCCGAAGATTTCGTTTCCGCCGAACCGGCTCCGATCCCAGCCGCCCGCCCGGACATCCCGGTCCGCTGCAAACAGTCGGCGCGAACAGTGGAGAATGGCCGCCATTACGTACTCTGCCACCGATGTGGCATTGGCGTTTCTTCCGTAAACGACGGCAATCCCCCGGCTGCGGGCGGCCCGGAGATCGATGTTATCAACTCCCACACCCAGGCGACCGATGACCTTAAGGTGTTTTGCCTCATCCAATAACGCCACGTCCACCCGGGTCTGGTTGCGCACAACCAGGGCATCTGCACGCTGGAGACGTTCAGCCAACTCCTTTTTTCGCCGCCACAAATGGGGATCGTAAAACACATCGGCGTATTCCCTCAGCCGCTTCAGCCCCTCCGGCCAGATCACTTCCGAAACAATGATTTGCAAATTCCCCACCCCCTTTCTAAGGCTTTTGGTAGAGACGGCGAATCGACTGTTCGACGGCATCCAAATGTTCCAACATCGCCCGTTTAGCCCGTTCGGGATCCTGTTTTTCGATGGCGTCTGCGATTTCCTCGTGTTGGTCCAGGGAAGCGACCGCCCGACCGGGAATCCGGAGGCTGTCCCGCCGGCTTTTTTCCAACAGGTCCAAGAGGGCAATCATTACCTTCACCAATACCAGGTTTCGGGAAGCCTCGGCAATCGCCATGTGAAACTGGGCGTCCCGTTGGCTGAGCGCCTCCGGTCGATCGGTGTGCCGTCGGGCATCTGCCACGATACTTTGCAGCCGTTCCAAATGGTGCGGTTGTCTCCTTTGAGCCGCCCACGCCGCCCCCTCGGATTCCAGCAGCTTCCGGATGTCGAACAAATCCTGCAGCGCGGCCTGCTGAAGGATCCGACTGGCCACATCCAGTTCTGATTCACTCGGGTGGGCGACAAAAATGCCCACCCCGTGTCTAACATTCAAGATCCCCCTTCCCGACAAGGTTTTTACCGCATCGCGGATCACCGTACGACTCACATGAAATTGGGAGGCCAAGTCCCGCTCCGTCGGCAAACGGTCGCCAGGCTTCAGGTCTCCCCGGGCAACCGCATCTGTGATCTGCGAGATGATCTTTTCACTTAACGCTTTATTATCCGAAATCGGCTGGAACATTTTCCGTCCTCCTCAAAAAAAGAAGGTTGGATCCTGAGACACCCAACCAAGTGTTTGCGAAAACTTATGCGCTGGGATAAAGCCGGGTCATGACAAATTCGCGATGGCCCAACACCTCAGCAGCCGTCATCCTTCCGTTACACGTCCGGACCATCAAGTCCAACAGGCGATCCCCCGCTTCCTGAAGGGTGATTTCCCGCGAAAGCAATCCGCTCACATCCAAATCGATATGCTCCCGCATCGACCTCACCGTTTTGGGATTGGCGGAAATTTTGATCACCGGCTCGACCGGGTGTCCCACAATGTTACCCTGACCGGTGGGGAACAAATGGAGAACCGCTCCTCCGGCCGCCATCAGCGTAATACATTCCGCCGCCGCGGAAGAGGTATCCATGAAGTAAAGACCCGGGCCGTTCGTCGGCTCCTCGGCCGGTTTCAACACGCCGATCACCGGCTTGGTTCCGGTCTTTTCAATGTTGCCCAACGCTTTTTCCTCAATGGTGGACAGACCACCGGCAATATTTCCCTGGGTCGGTTGCGAGCCCAACAAGTCGACACCCTGGGATTCGATGAAGGAGACATATTTGTGATAAACCTGCAAAAACCGTTCCCGCAGTTCCGGCGTCGCCATCCGGTCGGCGATCAGATGCTCCCCGCCCGTCAGCTCCGATGTTTCGCCGAAAAATACGGTCGCCCCCTGATCTACCAAAAAATCAACCACCCGCCCCACCGTGGGACAGGAAGCCAACCCGGTGGTGGTGTCTGACTCCCCGCACTTGATTGACACCGTCAAGTCTCTCCATTCCACCGGTTCTCGTTTCAGCTCGGAAGCCCATTGCATGAATTCCTTGGCCTTCCAGGAAGCCCGGCGGATCGTCTCCAGATCCCCATAACCCTCGATGGAGAAGGACGCGACCGGTTTACCGGTTTCCGCGATTCCTTCGGCCACCTTTCGTGTCCAATTTTCTTCGATCCCGATCACCACCGCGGCGGCCACGTTGGGATTCCTCCCCGTTCCGATAATCGTCCGGAAGTGGAGATCCAGATCCTCCCCGTACTGCAGGCGCCCGTATGCGTGGGGCAAAGCCAGGGTTCCGACCACTTGCCTGGCCACCGCTTCACAGGCGGCATTGGAAATGTCGTCCACCGGAAGGATCACCACATGATTGCGAATCCCGGCCCGACCGTCCTCCCGCCGGTACCCCGTCAAACAGTTTTCCACCCTTACCACCTCGCACTCTTCAAATTGTGGGTGTGCACATAATCGCCGACCTTCCATCCTTCGGACGCAATACCGATGCGAATACCGTATTCCAACACCGGATCGCCGGGATCGCGGGCCACGATGGCGATTTTATGCCCAAGGGGAATGAAATCGCGGGCCTTCACAAGGATGGTGGTGTCGTCATCCATGTAAACGCCTATCACCTCTTCACCCGCTTCGATATCCGACGTAGCCACGCCGACGTGGTCTCCCCGTTTGTGAATCAGAAACTTGTGTGTAGCAGAGGAACGCCGCTCCGGTTTCAATTCCGTCAACCCGCTGCTCCGGTCTCCCGGCATCTCTATCCCCCCATTGGATCTTTAGATAGGTATGTGGTATTACCACAATAAACAATTATTCGGAAAAACCCCAATCAATTCCCAAAGATCCCCGTAGGAAACGGGACCAAAAAGACATAGCGGAAGAGGAGAAAGAATCCGACGCTGACCACGACCGCAAACAGCATGGCCCGGCTGAGCGATGCGCTCTCCCGCCCTTGCAAAACCCATGCAGAAAATCCGGTAAAAACCAACGTAGCAGGCAGAAAACCGATCACCCCGATGAGCAACACATAACCCACCATCGCCGTAGTCATGAGAAGGACGCGTCTTCGGTCGACAGCCGTCCCTCCCTTTCTTGAAACGGGGCGAAACAAACTGTACAGCAGATAGAAGAGGCCCAGCCCGGTGAGAATCCCTCCCACGGTTTGCGGAAACACGGCGCTCATTTCGTTCAACTCCCTCGTCTCCCACAAGGCCAACAAGCCCAGCGCCAACACGAGAAGGGCAAGGAACGGTTCCTTACCGACCCTTAACAACGTCACTGCCACTCCCTTCTTTTTTCGTAAATCCTGCGAACCGGCTGACAATCGGCCACAAGAGGGATGCAGCACACAGCAGAATCAACACGAGGGAGATCGGCCGGGTGAAAAACAGGCTCCAAATGTTCCCCTGGGCTTGGCCCATCAACATCGTTTGGGATAGCCCGGTTTCGGCGATCGGTCCCAGAATCAGTCCCAGCACGATGGGTCCCGGATCAAATCCCACCCGTTTGGCCAGATACCCGAGGATCCCAAATCCGACCATCATGAATACGTCAAGCAGGCTGTTGCGAATGGCGTACGAGCCGACCACCGCGAGAAAAACGATGAGGGGCGCCAGATAGTAAGAAGGCAAATTGATGATGTGGGCCACGTACCGCGAGCCGAAAAAGGCCAACACAAACATCAGCACATTGGCCAAGATGAACGCCCAGATAAAGGTGTAAACCAATTCCGGGTAATTGGTGTATAGATCGGGCCCCGGCGTGATTCCCTGGATCATCAGTGCACCCAGGAGAACAGCCGCGGGAGGCGCTCCGGGAATCCCTAAGGAAAGGAGGGGCACCAAAGAACCGCCGACCTCCGCATTATTGCCCGATTCCGAGGCGGCGACGCCTTCCAGGTTTCCTTTGCCAAAGGAGCGCTTCTCTTTAGAAAATCGAACCGTCATGTCGTAGGAGAGCAGACTGGCGACATTGCCGCCGGCACCCGGTATGATCCCCGTGATGATTCCGATCACCGACGAGCGAAGGTACAGCAACGGTTTTTTGACCAGCTGGGCGATCACGCTGCGGGCAACCCCCTTGACCCTGCGATAGAAAGGCTTGTGACCGGCGGATCCGCTTTTTTCGACCATCGCGATCACTTCGGGAATGCAGAACAATCCGATCAGGACCACGGTCAAGTCGAGTCCCCCCTGTAGAGGGGCAAAACCGAAGGTGAACCGGGATTCCCCTCCTATCGGGGCGATCCCAATCGTGCTGAGCAACAGTCCGAATGCCCCGCCGATAAATCCTTTCAACATGGAACCAGTGGAAAGCGTTGCGATGATCGTGAGTCCAAAAATGGCGACCCAGAAATACTCCGGCGGACCAAATTTGAGCGCGAAATCCGCCAGGAGGGGCGAAAGAAAGAGCAAGGCGAATCCACCTAACACGCCCCCCACCCCCGAACTGAAGGCCGCCGTAACCAGCGCGTGTTCGGCCTTTCCCTTGCAGGTCAAGGGATAACCGTCAAAGGTGGTGGCGATCGACGAAGGGGTACCTGGTGTGTTGATCAGGATGGCGGAAATGGACCCGCCGTAAATAGCCCCGATATAGATGCCCCCGAGCATGATCAGCGCCGCTTCCGGATTCATGGAAAAGGTGAACGGAAGCATCAGGGCTAGAGCCATTGTGGCCGTCAAACCCGGAAGGGCACCAACGATGATTCCGCCCGCTACCCCGAGAACCATGAACAACAGATTAACCGGATCAAACAGAGAAGATGCGATTTCAGCGAGCAAAATCCATCACCTTCCATCGGGGCGGAATCCCTTCCGCGCCGCTCGTTTTCTTATTTCATCAATCCATAAATGGTTTTAACTCGTCGCTCTTCTTTTTGATATATGCTTGGCTCTCTTCGATTCCCATCGCTTTCGGCTCAAAACCTTCCTTGATCATCTGTTTCCTTATTTTCGGGTCGTCGACGATTATCTTGAAGGCTTTTTCCAACTTCTCCTTGACCGCTTGGGGAGTACCCGGCGGAACGGCCACACCGCGATCGATGCTGGCAGTCATGTCGTATCCCAACTCCTTGAAGGTGGGAACATCGGGCAGAGCTTCGAAGCGCTGTTTCGAACCGATGGCCAGGATTTGGATTTGATCCTTGTAACCGACCAGATCATTGGAGTTGGCCAGAATGGCTTCGGTATTTCCCCCGAGAAATCCCTGCATCTGAGAAGCCCCGCCGGTGAAGGGAACGTATTTCATTTGGATCCCGGCGAGTTTCTGCAGTTGTTCAAAAGCGAGATGATGTCCCGAAAAGGAACCCGATCCGGCAACGGTGATTTTTCCTGGATTCTTTTTCGCCTTCTCAATAAAGTCCTCTAAGGAATGGATTCCACTCTCTTTTCGGACCGCCAGACCGATCGGGGTGGACTGGAAGATCATGATCGGCTCGATCTGCTCCGTTCGATACCCCGTATCCTTGTTGGCGAGTGGCTGGAGAATGATGTGAGGAATATTGATTCCTGCGATGTAGTAACCGTCCGGTTTTTGGCGGACCAGCTCCGCCCATCCGACCGCTCCGCCGGCTCCCGGTTTGTAGGTGACAACGATTTTTTGCCCCAACTCTTTTTCCAAAATCGGCTGCTGCCTCCGGGCCTCAATGTCCGATTGCCCACCGGGGTCGAAGGGAATCATGTAAGTGATGGACCGGTTGGGATAACTTTCCCCTCCTCCCGCTAACGGAGAAGCGCAGGCGGTCAACGCCAATAATCCGGCCGTGAGAATCCCGATCCATGTCCGATGGATTCCGCGCACGTTACATCCCTTCTCTCATGAAAGATACATACGGATGCGCAGGGTAAGAGGTATTACCTCACGGTTGCAAGTATACATATAATTATTTTATTATTGTATTAAGTTTGTCTATTCCAAAAATAGCGGTGAAAAAAATAAAACGGAGCCGTTTATCCCGTTTCGTCCCCAGGACAAAAACTTCACGGAAAAAACAGCTCCGCCCGAACGTTTTTTTCGACACGCCTTACATCGCATTCAGGAAAAACCAGACGAGGCCGATCAGAAAAAACATCAGGGCAATCGATCCGAGAATCTTGGGCAAATGATTCATTTCCAGTCCACCTCGAGGCACTGCAGTTTACCGAAGCTCGACCACGGTGACACCGGAACCGCCTTCCCCGTGGCCGCCCAGCCGGTAATTCTTGACGTTCGGATGGTTCCGCAAAAACTGCTGAACCCCCGACCGGAGGGCACCGGTCCCTTTGCCGTGGATCAGATACACTTCCCGGTATCCGGCCAAAATCGCCTGATCCAGATACCGGTCGATCGCGAAAACGGCTTCCTCCACCATTTTTCCCCGCAGATCCAGTTCCGGCCGGACCGCTTCCGAAGTGCGCCGAACGGAGGTGGTTTTTTTTCGGGAATCGCCCTGTACCGGTTTTCCGGACCCGATCCACGCCAAATCTTTCCGGAGAACCTTCATTTTCAGGCTGCCGACCTGCACCTGGAATTCTTCCCCTCCGAGATCCTCCAGAATTTCCCCCTTCTGATTCAGCGTCCGGACCAGCACATGGTCCCCGGGTTTCAGCGGCCGGTTCGGATCGCCGGTGTCCTCCGATGGCCGGGCGGGCAGTTTCATCTCGGGAACCGCATCCTCCAACCGCTTTTTCGCTTCGATCAACTGGTGTTCCTTCAGCTGATCCGGGCGCCTGCGCGCCCACTCGCGCAGTTGCCGAAGGATTTCTTCCGCTTCCCGCTCGGCCCGTGCAACCACCGACCGCGCTTCGCGGCGGGCCGACTCAAGAAGGCGCCCCTTGGTCTCTTCCCAGGCCCCCATCTTTTTCTTCAGCTCCGCGTGGAGGGAATCGGCTTCTCTCCTCAGCCGCTCCGCCTGCCTTCTCTCCTCCTCCGCCGCCCTCCGGTCGGCGCTCAGGGCGGCGATCATCTCCTCCAGACGGTTTTCTTCGGAGGAGAGTTGCGCCTTTGCCCGGTCGATGATCTCCCGGGGCAATCCCAGCCGGTCTGCGATAGCGAAAGCGTTGCTCTTTCCGGGGATCCCGATCAGCAGGCGATAGGTGGGTCGCAAGGTTTCCACGTCAAACTCCACGCTGGCATTGATCACCCCGGGGCGGGCGTGGGCAAACACCTTCAATTCGCTGTAATGGGTAGTGGCAACCACCAGACATCCGCGTTCCAGGAGATGGTCCAAAATGCCGACGGCCAGGGCAGCCCCTTCAGCGGGATCCGTTCCCGCTCCCAACTCGTCCAGCAAAACCAAACTCCTTCCGTCCACCTTCCCCAGGATCTGAATAATGTGGTTCAAATGGCTGGAAAAGGTGCTCAAGCTCTGCTCAATGCTCTGCTCGTCGCCGATGTCGGCGAACACCCCGCTCAAAAGGGGGAATCCGCTCCCTTCCTCCGCAGGGATCGGCAACCCGGCATGGGCCATCAAGGCCAGAAGGCCGACGGTCTTCAGGGAGACCGTTTTCCCCCCGGTGTTGGGACCGGTGATCACCATCACCCGATGCGGCTCTCCCAGCTCCACGTCGATCGGCACCACCTCGTCCGAGGAAATCAGCGGGTGGCGCGCCTTTTTCAGACGGATGGGAACATCCCGGTCGATGGTGGGCACCGCTCCGCGGATCGACCGGCCGAATCGGGCCTTGGCCAAGATCAGATCCATCTCGGCCAGCACTTCGACGTTGGCGGCAAGGGCGTCGACGACGGCTCCCACCTGGGCGGAAAGTTCCTTGAGTATTCTCTCCACTTCCCGCTCCTCTTCCAACTGAAGTTCCCGGAGCCGGTTGTTCAGTTGAACCACCGCCTCCGGTTCGATGAACAAGGTGGCCCCCGATGCCGATTGATCGTGGATGATCCCGCCGAAGGCGCCACGGTATTCCTGCTTCACCGGAATCACATACCGATCATTTCGCACCGTGATGATCGGCTCCTGGATCATCTTTTGATAATGGGGATTTCGGAGGATCTGCTCCGAAACATTGCGCACCTGCTCCTGAACCCGTTCGATCGTCCGGCGGACGCGGGCGAGGGCGGAACTTGCCCGATCCTTCACCACACCTTGGTCGTCCACGCATTTCCGAATCTCTTCTTCGAGGGACTTCAGTCCCTCAAACCGGGCCGCGAGGGAGCGCAGGTGGGGCAGGGGAGCCTTATCCGCGTCGATATCCGCGATCTGGCCGCAAATCTTTCTCCCGGCGGCAAGGGTATCCGCAATTTCGATCAGTTCCCCTCCCTCCAGGATGCCTCCGATGCGGGCACGGCGCAGGGAAGGACGGATGTCGCGAACCCCCGAAAGTGAGACGCTCCCCTTCCACCGCAACAGTTCCAACCCTTCCAGGGTGGCGGCCAACCGGCGCCGCACCTCTTCCAGGTCATAACTGGGGCGAAGAGAAGCAATCCTCTCTTTTCCGGGCGTGGAAGCGGCATGATCGGACACCGTTCGGATTATCGCGTCGTATTCCAATATGCGAAAATAGTGGTGATCATCCTTTTTCGGCACCTATTCCTCTCCCCCCTTCACCAGCCGCACTTTCAAAGTGTATCCGTAAACGCCCGACAAAGCCGCGAGCAATATTCCCGCAATCCGGCGACTCTTTTAGTGTAATGGCTCTTCCGGCGATTGGCAAGTGAACCCTAAGATCTGCTCCTTTCCCGGGACCGCCTCTCCCGCAAGTGTCCTTTCGCCGGTCCGCTCGTGACTTTTTTTGTCATTTTTCGGTTGAACGCCTACCTGCGATCCCATGCGGCTTCTCCGTTATAAACCCTCCTCGGAACAGGCACACTAAACCCAAAGGAGGGATGAACATGACCGTTCTTCGACATATTATCCGCTTTGTGGTGGCGGCCATCGTCCTGATGATCACCAGCGCCATCGTTCCCGGGTTTCAAATCTCCGGGTTCTGGAGCGCCCTGTTGGCGGCTGTTGTCATCGCCATCCTGGGCTGGATCATCGAATCGATCATGGGAAGGGAAATATCCCCATACGGCCGCGGCATCGTCGGATTCGTCGTCAGCGCCGTAGTCATTTACCTCACCCAATTCTTCGTGCCGGGGCTGCGGGTCACCGTTCTCGGCGCGCTCCTCGGTGCGCTGGTCATCGGGCTGATCGACCTGCTGGTTCCCACCAAGGCGCGCATCACCAGTCGCCCCGAAAAACAATGAAGCAAATCGATTTCACCATCTCCCGGAAACGGGAGATTTTTTTTGGGCAAAGAGGTGGAGCGGCTTCTTCTCCCTTCGCCGATCCAACCATGTGAAAAACCCGCCGAAATCCCGGCGGGTTTTTAAGCATATCCCTGTCACTTACAGAAGATGTGCTTCCCGATTCGTTTGATCTGCGGGCGGGACCAGATCCATTTGGAAATGGCGCGGTCGGGGTTGAAGTAGTACAGCGCTCCTCCGGAGGGATCCCAACCGTTCAGGGCATCCATCGCCGCCTTTTTGGCCGTCTCGTCGGGTTCCAGCCAGATCTGACCGTCGGCGACGGCTTCAAAGGCTTGCGGTTGGAAAATCACACCCGACAAGGTGTCGGGGAATTTTTCGCTGTCGATGCGGTTGAGAATCACCGCGCCCACCGCCACCTGTCCGACGTACGGCTCTCCCCGCGCCTCGGAATAGATGGCCCGGGCCAACAGGTCGAAATCCTGCTTGGATACACCCGGCGCCGAGCGGACCGGTTTTGCCGCCGGAGCTTTCCGGGCCTGCGGCGTGGCCTCCTTCCCGGGGCGCCAATTGCGGGTCGCTTTCCACAGCATGCGCTTGGTCTTCGGGCCCACCACTCCGTCCACTTTCATCCCGAATTCATATTGGAACAGGCGAACGGCGCGGTACGTACGCCACAGGAATACCCCGTCCACTTTCCCGGTATAAAATCCAAGGAATCGGAGACGCCGCTGCAGCTCCCAGACATAACCGCCGCGATCCCCTACCCTATAAATGCGGTTGTCCGCACCGGGCGTCCAATCCTTGGACGCCTCCCACAGCTTCCGCTTGGTCTTCGGCCCCACCACTCCGTCCACTTTCATCCCGAATTCATATTGAAACAGGCGAACGGCGCGATAGGTGCGCTCCCCGAAGTTTCCGTCGATCTTTCCGGTATAAAACCCCAAATATTTCAGACGACCCTGAAGCTCGTAAACGTCCCCTCCGCGGGCTCCCTTCTTGAGTGTTCCCTTTCCGAAGGAAGCTTCCGCCTTGGCATCCGCCAAACGGTCCGCATCCAGGGAGACGCCGCCCAGAATCGCCCCTGCCAACACCATCAGGGTGCAACAGAGCAGCCACATTCGTCTCCTCATAGGCTCAACCCTCTCTCAACGCTGGAATTCATCCGTTATTATGCCGAGATTGCCACGACCCAATTCAAAAGAAAAAGGGATGCCGCCGTTTCGCGGGCACCCCTTCCATCGGAGAGAGGATCTATCCCGTTTCTTTCTTGAGCCAGTCCCCGATCTGTTCGCTCAGATCGGGAGTCAGTTTCAACACGCCTTGGCAGACGAAGGATTCCTGAATCGCTTCGCGCCCCGTTTCCCAGGGAAGAAAGTTCATCACGTGAACGCCGATGAACAGGATCAGAAACACTTGAACCAGGTTGAGGAGAACGCCTCCGAGGCGATTGATCTGTGAGAGGACGGGGATGTCGAACAGCCCGGTCAAAAGCCGGGCGATGATCGAGATAAGGATTTTGACCCCCGCAAAAAGGAGGATGAAGGCAAGCATCCTGTACAGGATCCCTTCAATCGGAAGGAGTCCGATCCATCCTCCCCCCACCTCCTCCGGAAGAGGAAAGCGCTCCATCAGGACCTGGGAAAAATCTCCGGAAAGCCGATACGCCGCCAGGAGGGCGAATATCGACCCCACCAAGGAAAACGCTTGAAGGATCAACCCCTTTTGATAGCCTCGGATCACCCCTCCGGCAAGCAGCAGGAGGAGGAACCAATCCAAGCCGTTCATCCCCTTCACTCCTAGGGCTGGTCATCCTCGATCAAATGGATGATCTCATCATACTCCCTTTTCAACTTGAGATACGCATCGGCAATGTTAACCGCGGACAAAACCGCAAGACGCGTCGTATCGAGCCGGGGGTTGCTCTTGGCAATCTGCCGCATCTTGTCGTCCACATGGGCGGCCACTTCCCGCATATAGCCGGGACTCGCCTTTCCGACAATCTGGTATTGCTGGCCGTAGATTTCAACGCTCAATTTGTTTTTTGTCATCGGAACGCCTCCTCCACAGCGTGAAGGTGTGTATCATGTTTCTTTCGCCCTGTGAAGGGGTACTTCCTGCACATCCAGCTGATTGTCTTAAGTGCGCAGCCGGGCCCCGAAGACTCTCTCCAGTTCGTCGACGACGGCCTGATGGAACTTCGCCACTTCCTCGTCGGTCAGCGTTCGATCCTCCGCCCGGTAAACGAGGGAATAGGCGAGGCTCTTCTTTTCATTACCCACTTGCTCACCGGTATACACGTCAAACAGGGTGACCGATTCCAAATGTTCACCGGCGGCTCTGCGGATCACCTTCTCCACTTCGGCGGCGGGTACCCCCGCATCCACCACGATCGCCAGATCGCGGGTGGATGCCGGATAGCGCGGGATCGGTCGGAACAGGAGATCCGTTTTTGCCGCGTCCAGCAATACTTCCATATCCAGCTGGAAGGCAAAGGTTTCCTTGAGATCCAACTCATCCGAGAGGCGGGGGTGGATCTGTCCCAAAATCCCCGCAAACCGCCCGCCGATCCGAATCTCCGCCGTCCGACCCGGGTGGAATCCCTCCGGCCGGTCGGGGAGGAACTCCACGCCCTCAATTCCCAGACGCGCAAAGAGGGATTCCAAAATTCCCTTCACCCGATAAAAATCGGATGCGGTTTGTTCCCGCCAGTGAACCGGTCCCATCGGACCCGTCCACAGCCCGGCCAATTCCCAACGCTCTTCGGGAAGGTCGGTCAGGGGCTGCTTTTCCGCCAGATAGGTTCGACCGATCTCAAAAAGAGCCACATGCTCCTGACGGCGATGCACATTGTAGGCGGCGGACTGGAGCAAATGGGGCAACAAACTGGTCCGGAGCACGCTTCGTTCGTCACTGATGGGCATGCTGAGCGGAATCGGACGGGCATCGGGATGCAGGGACAATCCCTTTTCCCATTGCGGCGAGGTCAGGCTGTAAGTGACCGCCTCGTTCATTCCCAGGTAACGAAGGGTGTGGCGGATGGTTCGGCGCAGCCGCTGCTCGCGGGTCAGGCCTCCGCGGCCCTGGGAACCCTGGAGGAAAACCGCCGGAATCCGGTTGTATCCGTAGAGGCGCGCCACCTCTTCGATGATGTCCACCTCGATGTTCAGATCATTGCGCCGCGATGGCACCTGCACGTGGTAGACGTTTTCCTCCTTTTTCACGGGAAAACGGAGCCGGCGGAATATGTCCATGACGTCCTCTTCGCCGATATCCGCACCCATAAGGGAGACAATCCGCCCGTGACGCACCGGGATGATCTTCTCATCCACGTCTCCGCTTTTTTCCAGGACGATGGGGGAGGCCACGCGTCCCCCGGCCACTTCCACCAGCAGCTGAACGGCCCGCTTCAGCGCCGGAACGATCCGGCTTCGGTCCACTCCCTTTTCGAAGCGATTGCTGGCCTCGGAACGGAGTCCCAGCCGGCGCGAAGTTCGGCGGATCAACACCGGATCAAAGCAGGCCGATTCGATCAAAACCCGGGTGGTTCCATCCTTCACCTCCGAGTTGGCCCCGCCCATGACACCGGCAAGACCCAGGGGTTTGTCCCCGTCGGTGATCAGAATGGTATCCTGATCGCACTCCCGGGTCACCCCGTCCAGCGTTTCGAGCCGCTCGCCCTGCCGGGCCCTGCGGACGAGGATCCTTCCCCCCGAAACCTGGTCGTAATCAAAGGCGTGCAGGGGTTGACCGTATTCCAACATGACGTAGTTGGTGACGTCGACGATATTGTTGATGGGGCGAACCCCCGCCGCGATCAACCGGTTTTGCATCCACTGGGGAGACGGTCCCAAGCGGAGACCGTCGACGACTTGGGCGGCATAGACGGGACAGTCCGCCTCCGATTCGACGGCAACGCTCACGGGCAGCTCTGCACCGGTCACGGGCAGTTCCTTCGGCTCCGGCAGGCGAAGGGACCGGTCGAACACCGCTCCGGCTTCATATGCCATGCCGATCATGCTTAAACAGTCGGAACGGTTCGGCGTCAGGTCCAGTTCCAACACCTTGTCGTCCATCCCCAGCAGGGAACGGATATCCTGCCCCACCTTCGCTTCCTCGGTCAGGACGAGGATCCCTTCCGTCAGCTCCTTGGGAAGCAACTTTTCCGGAAGCCCCAGTTCCCCCGCCGAACAGATCATTCCCTGGGATTCCACGCCGCGGAGCTTCGCCCGTTTGATGCGGACATCCCCCGGCAGTTCCGCACCTTCCAGAGCCACGGGAACCAACTGCCCCTCCGCCACGTTGGGGGCGCCGCACACGATTTGGAGGAGATCCTCCTGTCCCACATCCACCCGGCACACGCGCAACCGCTCCGCTCCGGGATGGGGCTCCACCGATTTCACACGACCGACCACCACCCGCTGGACTCCCGGGTTCCGATCCTCCACCGCATCCACGGCCACGCCGGTCCGGGTCAAGCTCTCCGCCAGCTCGTCGGCATCAATTCCCGAGAGATCCACCATCTCCTTCAACCACTCATAGGACACGCGCATGATCCATCCCCCTCAAACCGATTGGTACTGACGCAGGAACCGAAGATCGTTGGTGTAAAAGTGACGGATGTCATCCACGCCGTACTTCAGCATGGCAATCCGTTCCACACCCATCCCGAAGGCGAAACCGGTGTACTTTTCCGAATCGTAACCGGCCATCTCCAACACCCGGGGGTGAACCATTCCGGAACCCAAGATTTCGATCCATCCGGTTCCCTTGCAGGTCCGGCAACCCCGGCCGCCGCAGATGATGCAGGAGATGTCCACCTCGGCACTGGGTTCGGTGAAGGGAAAATAACTGGGTCTGAGGCGAATCTGTTGATTCTCCCCGAACATCTTGCGGGCGAAGGCCAGGAGCACCCCGTTCAATTCGCTCATCGACACCCCGCTGTCCACCACCAGCCCTTCGATTTGCATGAACTGGTGGGAATGGGTGGCGTCATCCTCATCCCTGCGGTACACCTTTCCGGGACCGATCACCCGGACCGGGACCTGACCTTCCCGGGAGCGCAGGGTCCGCACCTGAACACCGGAGGTATGGGTCCGAAGCAGAATATGAGGGGTGATGTAGAAGGAATCCTGCATATCCCGAGCCGGATGATCCTTGGCGATATTCAGCGCTTCAAAGTTGATCTCGTCCCATTCCACCTCCGGCCCCTCCGCCACTTCAAAGCCCATTCCGATGAAGATGTCCTCGATCTGTTCAATCACCGCCGACAGGGGATGAACGGATCCCAAGGGCCGGGGATCGCCGGGCAGCGTCACGTCCAGCGCCTCTCGCTTGAGCCGCTCCTCCAGTGCACGCTCGGCCAGCTCCTCTTCCTTCTCCGCGATCAGGCGCTCCAGCTCCCCGCGGATTTCGTTGGCCAAGCCGCCCACCTTCGGACGATCCTGCGGGGGAACATCCTTCATTCCCCGGAGAATCGCGGTGATCTCTCCCTTTTTGCCCAAATATTTGACGCGCAGCTCCTTCAGTTGATCGGAACCTTCCGCCGCGGCAATCGACCTCTGCGCTTCCTCGCGCAACGCGTTCAAGCGCGAAATCATTCCCAGACACTCCCTTCCCTCGATATAAAAAATCTCCCGCCCAAAGGGACGAGAGATCGCGGTACCACCCTTTTTGAACGACAGCCGCAGGCATGCGGCGCCGTCCCCCTCTGATCGCGTTAACGGGCGAACCCGGTGCTCCCTACTCGGAAATCCTTTCAGGAGACAGCTCCGGAGCGAACTTCGAACCGCCGTTTCCCCGGAAATGCTCTCAGTCGCGACATCTCCTCCCTGTGGGGGCGTGCGGCCTACTCTTCTCCTTCATCGCCTTGACCGTAAAATTTGATATCTAGTATAGCGGAATTTTTCGGAAGCGGCAACCCGGCTCGGCTAGGCATTCCCCCACTTTTGCCGCAGCCGCTCGTAGAGCAACACCGCCGCAGTCACCGATACATTGAGGGATTCGACGCCGCCGGGCATCGGAATGCGAACCACCCCGTCGACGAGCTGTTCGAGGGCGGGATCCACCCCCCGCCCTTCGTTACCCAGCAAAAAGGCCGTCCGGGGCGGATACTCGTAACGAAAATGGACCGTCTCCGCCCGCGGATGAGTGCCGATCACGGCAACTCCCCGCCGACGGAGTTCCAAAATGGCGCTTGAGAGATCCACCTTTCGAACCGGCAGGCGGAAAAGAGATCCCATCGCCGCCCGGACGGTTTTGCTGTTGTAGGGGTCAGCCGTTCCCCTACCCAAAATGACGGCTGTCGCGCCGGAAGCCTCCGCCGTTCGCAGGATGGTTCCCAGGTTGCCCGGATCCTGCACCGCATCCAGGAGTATCAGCGTCTCCCCGATCGGAAGCGCTTCTTCATCTTCAACCCGGGGAAGCTCCAACTCCACCGCAATGCCTTGGGGGGTCTCCGTGTCCATCAGGCTTTGAAACAGGGACACAGGAAGGCGATACACCGGGAAGGCCCCCTCCCGAATCCCGGGGATTTCCGAGAGCAGCCGCTCTTTCCCCTCCTCCACCAGGCAGGAGCGCACCTTCCATCCGGCATCCATCGCCTCGGCCACCAGATGGGGACCCTCCACCAGAAGGGATCCGTACTGTTCCCTGCCCTTCCGGCGGTGAAGCTTTCGCCAGCGCTTGTATTGTTCGTTTTGGTTTGAGCTGATGTAACGGATATCCACGACCTCATGCCTCTTCTTCCAGCTTTTTCAGATCCCGGTTGTGTCCCAACACGATCAGGATGTCTCCCGAACGGATCACGTCATGGGCCGCCGGGGATACATTCATCCGTTCCCCGCTCCTGATCGCGATCACGTTGCAGCCGAAGCGGGCGCGAAAATTCAGGTCCTTGAGGGACTTTCCGCTGAACTTCTCCCCCGCGCTGATTTCCACGATGCTGTAGTCTGCGGACAGCTCGATAAAATCCAGGATGTTGGGGGAGATCAGGGAATGGGCGACGCGGACGCCCATGTCCCGCTCCGGGTAAATCACCTTGTCGGCTCCGATTTTGTACAGCACCTTGCCGTGAAGGTCGTTTCGGGCCTTCACCACGATCTTGTTGACGCCCATATCCTTCAGGATCAGGGTGGTCAAAATGCTGGACTGGATGTCATCGCCGATGGAAACGACCACCACGTCGAAGTTGCGGATGCCCAGGGCCTTCAAGGCCCTTTCATCGGTCGAGTCCGCCTCCACCGCATGGGTCACCAGCGAGGCGAAGGCCTGCACCCGTTCGGGATCCCGATCGACGGCCAACACCTCGTTTCCCATTTCGATCAGGGTCTTGGCGAGGCTGCCCCCGAAGCGCCCCAGACCGATCACGGCAAACTGTCTCATATTCCACCGTTCCTCCCTGTATCAATCGGATTCATTATATCACAGGCCGAGGGAGGGACAAACGGATAAGGAACACGGGAGGGGACAAAATAGTAAGCGAAAGGAGGGACGCCTGATGAACATCGATGTGCGCGGTGCCGTCATTCACAACATCCAAAACATGTCGGAGCAGGAATTGACCGACATGGTGAACGACACCCTCAAGCAACAGGAAGAAAAATTGCTCCCCGGTCTCGGCGTGCTGTTTGAGATCATCTGGGAAAACAGCGATTCTTCTTCCCGCAAGGAGATGATCTCCACCCTCCATGAAAATCTTCCCCGGGAAAAGGCGGTTCCCCCCGTATCACCGTCTTGATGCGCTCCCCGGCGGAGATTTTCCGAAAAGAAGAGGGAGCTGGAAGCTCCCCCGAACCAACCCGGCGCTGTGGCCGGTCGCACTCGTCAGGCGCGGCCGGATCCGCCCTGCGCCCTTTCACAATCCCGGAAGCCGGCCGTTCAAATACGGAGGCTCATCACGTTTCCTTCGCCCGGGTGCAGTCATCGAAGTTTCCCTTGTGCGATCCGTCGCAGAAGGGTTTCCTTTGGGACAACCCGCATCGGCACAGGGCGAAGGATTTTTTATGTTCGAACCGGTTTCCCTCCGCATCCAGAAGCTCCACATCACCAGTAATCAGATAGGGCCCCTTGTCCCGAATCTGGATCTTTACCACTGCCATCAGCGCTCCCCCCCTTGCTCGATCTACTTATCATCATAAACGAATTTGCAATATTGTGATAACCCCGGGACGAACGGATCCCATTCAGCCGCCCCTTCCGGAAGCAGGAGGAAAGATCCGTTCAACGCGGATGAGTCCGGCATCGAACGTCCGCCTGCCGGGATTGCGTCCCAAACCCGCTGCACCGGAACGCCGCTACTGCTCCCGGTCGATTCGTCCCCGGCACAGGTTATGCCTCCGCATCGATCGTCCCCTTCCACAAAAAAAGGCCGTGACCCCCTTAGGTCAACAGCCCCGGGGAAACCGGCCGGATTGGTCTTCAGAACAGCACGGGTTTCCTCAATATGCGTTTTTCCGCTTCGGAATGCGAACGATCAACGTGTTTTCCTTCAACTCCGTCTTCATCCGGGAAGCATCGACGGGTGCCGGAAGGGGATGAGCCACGAAGAAGTACGTCTCCGACCGCTGGAGCAAGGAGGGACGGCTTTCTCCGCCCTTCCTCGTTTCGGATCCTGTCCCCCCGCGGACCATCAACCGGTTTTCCGCCACGCGAACATCCAAATCATGACGCCTGTACAAACCGGGAATTTCCACCACCGCGATCACTTCCCGATCGGTTTCCGTCACCCGGACACCGATCATCGGCCCCTGCAACGGCATCCTGCTTCTCCGGATCAGCTGTTCCACCTCGGTCCAAAACCGGTCAAACGGCCAAAAAACGGGATGCTCCTTCAAGGGGGCACCTCCTTCTTCGCCGGCATCGGCCTTTTCATCAAAAAAACACCCCCGCCGCGGACGGAGGTTCAATAGAAATAGTCAAACCCGTCGAACCCGAAACCGTATCCACCCCACCATCCCCAAGCGCCGAACCACCAGAAGATGCCCAGCACGATCAAAAGGATGATCACGGCCACAACCCATTTCCAGCCGAATTGTCCAAAAAAGCTGGTGCGCAATTGACTCACCGATACCTCTCCTCTCACCGATAATCGTTCCTTACACTTTATGAAAGGAATTCATGGGCGGTCATGGACAGCTGACCCCGTGCGGGCCCATTTTTCCCTCCCTTGACGCTTTTGAAAACCAACCGATAAGATTGGGAAGGAAGAGGACAAGGGATAATCCCGCGCAAAAGGAGGGTCTCCCGTGAAAATTGCCAGGGCGCTGACCATCGCAGGGTCCGACAGCGGTGGAGGCGCAGGGATTCAGGCCGATCTGAAAACGTTTCAGGAGTTGGACGTGTTCGGCATGAGCGCCCTGACGGCCATCACCGCTCAAAACACGAAGGAAGTCACCGGAATTTACGAACTGCCGCCGGAGGCCGTCGCCAAACAGATCGACGCGGTGGTGACGGACATCGGTGTGGATGCGGCCAAGACCGGGATGATCTCCAGCATCCCCATCCTGGAAATCATCGCCGCCAAGGTGAAGGAACACCGCATTCATCATCTGGTAATCGATCCGGTGATGATTTCCAAGAGCGGAGCTGCCCTATTGAAGGAAGAAGCCCGCCATGCCCTCAAGCGGTTGCTGATTCCGCTCGCGGAGGTGGTGACCCCCAACCTACCCGAAACCGAAGTGTTGACGGGCATCACCCCCGACACCGAAGAAAAGCGCAAGGAAGCCGCCCGCCGGATTGTGGAGATGGGAGCCCGCTCCGTCGTCATCAAGGGGGGGCACCTCCGCGGCGAAAAGGCCGTCGATCTGTTCTTTGACGGGGAAACCTTTGAATATCTCACCGCTCCGCGCATCAAAACCCGACACACCCACGGCACGGGCTGCACCTTCTCCGCCGCTCTGACCGCAGAACTGGCCAAGGGCCGACCGCTTCCCGAAGCGGTGCGGACGGCGAAGGAATACATCACCGCCGCCATCCGCCACCCCTTGGAATTGGGCGGAGGTCACGGACCCGTCAATCATTGGGCCCACCGCCGGGAGGAGGAGAAGGGATGAAGGAGGCTCTCCGCTATTCCCTCTACCTGGTCATGGGAAGCCAGGACTGCCGCGGCCGCGATCCGGTTCGGGTCTTGGATCTGGCCATCGACGGAGGGATCACCCTGTTTCAATTCCGGGAAAAGAATTCCGGCCTCACCCTTCGCGAAACCGTCTCCCTGGGCGAGCGACTGCGCCACCTCTGCCGGGAGCGAAACATTCCCTTCATCGTCAACGACCGCGCCGATCTGGCCCTGCTATTGGATGCGGACGGCCTCCACGTCGGGCAGGACGACCTGCCGGTGTGGGAGGCCCGCCGGTTGATCGGTCCTCACCGCCTGCTGGGAGTTTCTGCGGAAACGGTGGAGGAGGCGGAACAGGCCCTTCGGGATGGTGCCGACTATTTGGGAGTGGGGCCGATTTACGCCACCGCCACCAAGCCCGATGCGGGCAAGCCGATCGGCACCCGCGCCATCGCGGAGATGCGGAAGCGCCTCTCGTCCCCGGTGCCCATCGTGGGTATCGGCGGAATCGATGTCCCGGGGGTCCCCGAAGTGATTCAAGCCGGCGCCGACGGCGTTGCCGTCGTCTCGGCCATCGCCGGAAAACCGGACCCGCGGCAAGCCGCGAAGGACCTGCTGCAGGCCGTGGAGCGGGCGACCGATTCCGCGGCCGGCCGGGAGTCAAGGTGAACCTCGTCGGTAAAAAAGTTTCCATGACCCTCCGGACCGTCGACTCCTTCGACGCCGCAACCGCCCCTGTCAACCGGTGCGGCTTAAACTTACCTCCAACCATCCGGCGGATGAATGAAACATCGCCGCCGAACGGAATGGACGGAACCTTCTCCACAAAACTGTCAAGGCCTGATTCGGTTTTCTGTCCCTACCCGTGATAAAATATGTAGAAAACGGGTCAAGCCGGGCGGGACCAGCTTCGCCCGCCGACATAGAGAGGGAGGATTCAACCCATGAAATACCGAAACATTCCCGGAATTGACATCCCCATCTCCGAAGTGGGCTTCGGAGTTTGGTCCGTCGCCACCCCCTGGTGGGGCGTCCGGGACGACGCATTGGGTAAACGCCTGCTGCGCACCGCCTACGAAGAGTACGGGATCACCTTCTTCGACACCGGTGATGTGTACGGTCAAGGGAAAGGGGAAACCCTGCTGGCCGATGCGCTGGAAGGCCTTCGGGACAAGGTGGTCATCGCCACCAAATTCGGCTACGACATCTATGCCAAGCGGGGCGACCGTCACGGCGGCCACTCCGAACTGCCCCAGTACTGGGATCCGGATTTCATCCGGAAGGCGTGTGAAGAAAGCCTCAGACGCCTGAAGACGGACACCATCGACCTTTACCAGATGCACAACGCCCGGATGGAAGTCATCCAGAGCGACGTCGTCCTGGAAACCCTGGAACGGCTGAAGGAAGAAGGGAAAATCCGCACCTACGGCGTCGCCCTCGGTCCGGATATCGGCTGGCGCGATGAGGGCCTTGCGGCCATCGACCGGAAGATGGACATGGTCCAGATCATCAACAACCTGCTGGAGCAGGATCCGGCCCGGGATCTGATCCGTGCCGCCGAGGAGAAGGACGTCTCCCTGGTCGCCCGCGTCCCCCACGCTTCCGGCCTGTTGGACGGAACCTACGATCCGGACAAACATTTCGATAAGACGGACCACCGGAACCATCGTCCGATCAAATGGATGCAGGCGGGGATCGAAGCGGTCCGCAAGCTTCGCTTCCTGTACGAGGGAACCGACCGGACCATCGGGCAGGCGGCCATCCTCTTCAACCTGGCCACCCCGGCGATCAAATCGGTGCTTCCCAACATCACCAGCGAAGAAAACCTCCGGGAATTCGCCCAGGCGCCGGACAAGACTCCCTTGTCGGAGGAAGAAATGCGCCGAATCGAAGAGCTGTGGACAAGCGAACTGGCGGAGAAGTTGAAACAGCCCTTCTCCAACAGCAAAGTGAAACCCACCCCCGTCGCCAAGTAAAACCCGACCTTGCAAGAAGGCGGTTGCCCCCAGCGGGCAATCGCCTTCTTTCGTCTCCCATTCCGGGAAACATCCCCCGATATCCGATTCAATCTTTTGGTGGAAATTTGACAATCTTACGGGAATGTGATGCGAATCACGTTTATAATTTTATATTCCCAACTCTTTTTAAAAAACATATTTTTCTTCTTGACGAAAATACCCTGATTCAGGGTATTATCGAAATATGTAAACGATTACACGGAGGTTAAGAACATGTACGGAATGGTAAGAACGACTTGGTCTCACCTGTGGAAATGGCACCATCAGGCCATTGACCTGCTCCGCTTCTCCGTCGGAATGGATGCCCGGAACGAGAAAAAGGAAGGTGGCGAAGGGGAAGCATCCCGCTCAAACGGTTCCCCTCCGTTCTACACCCGCCGTCAGCAGGTGGGACTGATTCTCGGACCGTTGCTGTTCATCGTGACCTTGTTTATTCTTTCGCCCCAGGGCATGTCCTACGAGGCGCAAGCCGTATTGGCCTCGACGCTGTGGATCGCCACCTGGTGGATCACGGAAGCGATTCCGATCCCGGCGACCTCCCTCCTGCCGATCGTGTTGTTCCCCTTGACCGGAGCCTTGGCATCCGGAGACACGACGGCTGCCTACGGCGACCCCACGATCTTTCTCTTCATGGGCGGCTTCATGCTCGCGCTGGCCATGGAGCGGTGGAATCTGCACAAGCGGATCGCGCTGAACATCATCTCCCTGGTCGGAACCAGCACGGAACGGATCATTCTGGGGACGATGGTGGCCACCGGATTTCTTTCCATGTGGATCTCCAACTCCGCTACAGCGATGATGATGATGCCGATCGGACTGGCCATCATCTATCAGATCGCGGAGTCGCTGAAGGAAGATCCCTCCGTGGACACCTCGCCGGGTAAGTTCAATTTCGGGAAATCCCTGATGCTGGGGATCGCCTACTCGGCATCCATCGGAGGCATCGGCACCCTGATCGGAACTCCTCCCAACGCCATTTTGGCGGCAACCGTCCGGAAAATGTTCGGCGTTGAAATCTCCTTTGCCCAGTGGATGCTGTTTGCCGTGCCGATGGTCGTCCTCCTGCTGGCACTGACTTGGTTTTATCTGGTGAAAGTGGCCTTTCCGATGAATCTGAAGAACATTCCCGGAGGACGCGAAGTGATCCAGGCGGAGAAACAGGCGCTCGGCCCCCTCACCGGGGAAGAAAGATGGGTCGGAATCGTGTTTTTTTTGGCGGCGGTCGCTTGGATTTTCCGTGTCCCGCTGGAAAAGGTGATTCCCGGGATCAACGACACCCTCATCGCCATCGGGGCTGCCCTCGTTCTCTTTGTCATCCCCTCCACCAACAAGCCGGGAGAACGGATCCTCAACTGGGAGACCGCGAAAAACCTGCCCTGGGGCATTCTCCTGCTCTTCGGCGGCGGCCTGGCGATCGCGGAAGGCTTTACCAGCACGGGATTGGATCAGTGGATCGGGAAACAGCTCACCCTGTTGGAGGGCGTCGGCTTTGCCCTCACCTTGGTGCTGACGATCACCCTGGTCATTTTCCTGACGGAGATCACTTCCAATACCGCCACCGCCACGATGATGTATCCGATCATGGCCTCCTTCGCCGCGGCCCTCAGCGTTCACCCCTACGGATTGATGATCGCCGCCGGGGTGGCCGCCTCCTGCGCCTATATGCTGCCGGTGGCAACGCCGCCCAACGCGGTCGTGTTCGGCTCCGGATATATTCGGATCGAGGACATGGCGCGGGCCGGTTTCTGGCTGAACCTGATCTCCATCGCGGTGATTTTTGTCGCCATCTATTTCTACCTGCCGCCGGTTTGGGGAATCGATCTGTTGTCTCCCCTGAAATAATCGGATCTCCTAACACGGAGGCCACCCGGTCCAACCGGATGGCCTCGGGATTTTGGCAGAATATCAAGAGGGAGGCGAATTTCGTCGAGCGGCTCGAAACCAAAGTGGAGCCGAGACGAAAATCGCCTCCCGGCTTCAAGTTTATAAAGTCTGTCGGAAGCGGCCACCGGTCCGATGGGACCGGCGGCCGTTTTTGCGTTTGCGGGCGGTGCCGTTTCAGAAATTGAAATTGTCCGGATCCGGGCCGAAGCGGTGGTTCCGGTTCAAAGCGTCCAGCTTCGCCATGTCCTCCGCCGACAACTCGAAGTCGAACAGGTCGGCGTTTTCCCGAATCCTGGCTTCCCGGACCGACTTGGGAATGGTGACGACGCCGTGCTGGAGATCCCAGCGCAGCACGATCTGGGCCGGCGTCTTCCCGTATTTCTCCGATAATTCAACGATCTCCGGCACGTTCATCACCTCCCCCCGCATCAGCGGACTCCAGGCCTCCAGCTGAATGCCCTCCTTCCGGCAGAAATCCCGCAGCCTCTCCTGGGTCAGGAACGGATGAAACTCCACCTGGTTCACCATCGGCTTGATTTCGGCATCGGCCATCAGGTCTTCCAGATGATGGACCTGGAAGTTGCTCACCCCGATCGCCCTCACCTTCCCCTCCATGTAAAGGGCCTCCAGCGCCCGCCAAGTCTCCTTGTATTTCCCCTTGACCGGCCAGTGGATCAGATACAAATCCACATACTCCATCCCCAGCCGGCGGAGACTGGCCTCAAAGGCGGCCAACGTCGACTCGTATCCCTGATCGGAATTCCAGACCTTGGTCGTGACGAAGATTTCTTCGCGAGGAATGCCGGATTCCCGGACCGCCCGACCGACTCCTTCCTCATTGCCGTAGAAGGCGGCCGTATCGATGCTCCGGTAACCGATCCGAAGCGCCGCCTTCACCGCCTGTTCCACCTCTTCCCCTTCCTTCGCCTTGTATACGCCAAGCCCCAGCCACGGCATATGGACGCCGTTGGCCAGCACCGCCGCATCTGCAATGTGTTGGACAGCCATATGTAATCGCCTCCCGATCACCGATACTGGATGGTTCGAGAACTTATACCCCCCGCAGAGCCCGCCCAAACGATTTTCCGAATTTCCCGTCGGCTCCCGCCGGTGATGAGATAACCTCCTCCGGAATATCCCTTTCAATGGGAGGTGAAAATCATGCCGATTCTCCTGGTTCAGATCGCTCTGATCCTTATCCTCGTCCGCTGCGCGTACCGGGTGATTCGCATGTTTCAAGCGGCCAGACAGGACTGGCTGGAGATTTTATTCCAGGTTGCCGTGTTCATCGTCGCCCTTTGGCTTCTCATCGACTAGTGCGCGATACCCTTGCATGCCGATTCCTCCCGAACCGGGGCGGGGCCTTCTCCCCGCCCTTTTCTAAATCACTTCGGGCGCAATGAACGTGAAAAAGGGGCTCTTCACCGGATCAAGAATTCGGTCAAACTTGACAGCCGTGTCGGCGCGGGATACACTGTTTATGAACAAAAAACAAATTCGTTCATAGGATCAAAGGAGGAAATGATGGGCGGCCGATTTTCCGATCGCGAGAAGGAACGGATCCGAAAGCAACTGCTGAAAACGGGAAAGGAGATGTTTTCCGTTTTCGGTTTGAAGAAGACGAACATTCGGGACCTGACGAAAGCCGTGGGAATCGCCCAGGGCACGTTCTATCATTTTTTCCCGTCCAAAGAAGCGCTTTTCTTCGAAATACTGGAGCATGAAGAAGAAGACGTGAGGAGAAACTTGTTCGCGGATACCGAGGGAGCGATGACCGAGACCGGTCTCCGGCGGTTTCTGGAGAAATCCTTGTCAATCATCGAAACCCATCCGATCTTCAGTCAAATGTTTGACGAAGAAGTGCGGGAACAATTGGTGCGGAAGCTTCCTCCCGAGCGGCTGGAAAAACACCGCGGAGCGGATGTGGAGGTGTTTTTGCCCCTGATCCGTCGGTGGCAGAAACAAGGGGGAATGCCCGATCTGGAGCCTGAATTGATCATCAGTGTCATTCGTTCCCTGATTCTCCTGTCGCTCCAGAAAAAACTGATCGGTGAAGAACTCTACGAAAAGACCATGCATCTCATGATTCGATTCGTGGCCAAAGGATTGATGAATGCGGGGGAAGACAAGCATGATTGAAGTGCACGACTTGCATTACCGATATCCGGGAAGTCGGGAAGCCGCCCTCCGCGGAGTCAGTTTCCACATAAAAAAAGGGGAAATCTTCGGCTTCCTCGGCCCCTCTGGAGCCGGAAAAAGCACCCTTCAGAGGATCTTGATCGGCCTTCTTCCCGATTATGCCGGCACGGCGAGGGTAAACGGAGTGGAGGCGAAGGAAGCGGGTCCGGACTTTTACGAGCGGATCGGAGTCGCCTTTGAATTCCCCAATTTCTACAGCCGGTTTACGGCGTTGGAAAACCTCTCCTTTTTCTCCTCCCTCTATACGGTAGAAACGGAAGATCCGAGAAACCTCTTAACCAAAGTGGGTCTTGAATCCCACAGCCATACGAGGATCTCCCGCTTTTCCAAGGGGATGAAAACCCGGCTGAACCTGTGCCGCGCCCTGCTCAACCGTCCGCTGCTGCTGTTTCTGGATGAACCCACCTCCGGACTGGATCCGGTAAACACCCGTATCGTGAAGGAGTGGATCCGGGAGAAAAAGGCGGAGGGGACGACCATCCTCATCACCACGCACAACATGCACGTAGCCGAAGAACTCTGCGATCGGGTCGCATTTATCGTAAACGGTCGGATCCGGCTCATTGACTCCCCGAATCGGCTGAAACGGATCAAGGGAAGGAGAAAGATCCGGGTGGAATATCGGGAGGGAGAGAAATTGAGGGCGATTGATTTCGATTTGAACGGAATCGGTGCAAACGCCGCCTTTCTGCGATTGCTGAGGGAAAGGGAAATCGAAGCCATCCATACACGGGATGTGTCCCTCGAGCAGATCTTCCTGGAGATAACCGGGAGCGTTCCGTCATGAAAAGGGTGTGGCTTGCTCTGAAACAGGATGTTCGTTTTCAATACCGACACGGTTTTTACCTGGCTTACCTGTTTGTCACCCTCTTTTATGTGGTTTTGCTTTCCTTTCTGCCGGATTCGTCGAAACCGACGATGGCGACAATGGTGATTCTCTCCGACCCGAGCTTTCTGGGATATTTCTTCATCGGTGGCATCATCCTGCTGGAAAAAGAACAAGGCATCATTGAAAGTTTGATGGTAACCCCCCTCCGGCTGAGGGACTACCTCTTGGCCAAGGCGTTCTCTCTTCCCTTTCTTTCCGTGATGACCGTCCTGGCGATCTATACGGCTGTCTTTGGGCTCCTCCGGTTGTCCGCATGGTTTCTTCTTGGAATATGGTGGACTTCCGTCTTTTTCACTCTCTTCGGTCTCGGCGTGGCGATCCGCTGTCGGACAATGGGCGGATATTTTCTGGTATCGAGCCCGGCAGCCATGATCTTTTTGCCTCCCGTTCTGGAGCATTTGAATATTCACGACATGCCGCTCGATTTCCTGTTTCCCACCGGTGCATCACTGCGTCTGATCGAAACTCCCTTCCGCCCGTTGGAATTTGATGAAGGACTTGTTCAGCTGGGCATTCTGACGGGATGGTCGGTGCTGGCTTACCTCTGGGCAAAACGGTCCGTTCATAAAAAGATAGCGGGAAAGAAGGAAGACGGATGAAAAGGATCTTCTTCCTGCTTCATGCTGACCTGAAAAATATCCTTCGCGATCCATTGCTGTTTTTGGCTGCGGCCGGTCCCTTGCTATTGGCGGTTCTCTTTCGTCTTGGAACCCCTGTTGCCGCAGGGTGGCTTGAAAGGATGTTCGCCTTTGACCTTACACCCTATTACGGACTGATCCAGGCCGTGGTCCTTCAACTGGTTCCCTTCGTCACGGGAATGGTTGCCGGTTTTTTGATGCTGGAGGAGCGGGACGAAGGATTGATCCCGTTGTTTGCCGTAACACCTCTCATGAAATCGGGCTATTTGTTGACACGGATGTTCACCCCGGTTCTGTTGTCTTTTATCTATTCGATTTGTATCGTGCACTTCGCCAGCCCGAGTCCTGTCGATGAAGCAAAAGGCCTGGCCGCCTCGCTGCTGTGGACGATGGAAGCGGCGATGTTGGCTTTGCTGCTGGCGGCATTCGCCGCCAACAAAGTGGAAGGTTTGGCTTTGACCAAAGGAGCGGGGATCCTGGTGTTCACTCCCCTCGCGGTTCAATTTCTTCCACGGCCCTGGGACGTCTTGATTCTGGTTTTTCCCACCTTCTGGCCCTCTAAAGTGCTCTTTGCGAAGGAAACACCAACCTGGTTTGCCCTCGGATTGATGATTCACCTCGGCATCGTGTGGAGGCTGTACCGATCCTTTCAAAAAAGGGTGGAATAGCATAAAGGTAAAACTCCTGGACGGTGAATTTCTCATCACGGATCGGAGGAGGAATTTTTAAAGGAGACTCCTCTTGGGGCACCCCATCCCCTTCACTACAAAGGAATGCTGAAGGATTTTCCTCAGGACGGAGAGAATAGATTATCGTCCTGAAAAAGTTTGATTGATCGCGACAACAAGGGAGGAACTGTCATGTTCATCCGCAACTGCTTGACGCCCCGGGAAGAGATCGTGACCGTCACCCCCGACATCAGCCTGCAGGAAACCCTTGACATTCTTCAGAAAAACGGCCTGGACTCCGTACCGGTGGTGGACGACAAGGGCCTGTTCCTCGGCATCACCGGGTACCGCTATATCTTCAAGGCGTTGTTGGAAGAAGGCGTGCAGAACCTGGAAACCCTCAAGGACTACAAGGTCTCCGATGCCCTCTACCTGATCGACCCGATTTCCGTCGACAGCGATTTTGAGGACACCTTTCCCGTCATCGTCTATCATCCCTTTGTGCCCGTTGTGGACGAAGACGGCTTCACCTTTTTGGGAATCGTCAAGATCAGCGACATCGAAGCCGTCCTGACCACCACCTACGGTCACGGAATTCCCGGTGTCCGCTTTCTCCTGGGCGTCCTGATCGACGTCCCCCACGAAATGGAGCAGATCATGGAATGCGTCAAGCCCTTCGACGTCAACATCATCACCGTCGTCACCTTCGACGCCGGAGATGCGGTGGGTCGGCGGATCCTGCTGAAAATCGAGCCGACGCCCCACACCGAAAACATCCGGAAAGAGCTGGAGAAGAAGGGCTTCCGCGTCCTGGACGTGAAAGAAGTGAAACCCGCCGAAGAAGAGGAGAATTCCTGAAAACCGCAATCATCATGCTGTCTTAGTTCCCGGAAAGCGCCCCTGCTGAGGCAGGGGCGCTTTTTCCACGGGACTTTATACATTCGCCGACTCCGTCCGGAATCCATCGGGGTGGCGGCGGTGCCAATTCCAGGCCGTCTCCAGAATCTCCTCCAGCCGGGAATATCGGGGCTCCCAGCCCAGCTCCCGCCGTGCCTTCTCGGCGGAAGCCACCAGAATCGCCGGATCCCCCGGACGTCGGGGGGCCCATTTCTCAGGAATGGGGCGGCCGGTCACCTCACGGGCCATCCCGATCACTTCGCGGACGGAAAATCCCGACCCGTTGCCCAGATTGTAAACCCCACCCTCTCCGTCCCGGCGCAACTTCTCGAGGGATAACCAGTGGGCCCGGGCCAGATCCATCACATGAATGAAATCCCGGATGCAGGTCCCGTCCTTTGTGGGATAATCATTCCCGTACACATGGACGCATTCCCGCTTTCCCAACGCCGTTTGCAACACGATGGGAATCAGGTGGGTCTCCGGATCGTGATCCTCGCCCAGTTCTCCCGAGGGATGGGCGCCGGCGGCGTTGAAATAGCGAAGGGAAACGGCCTTCACTCCGTAGGCGCGATCGCACCACTTCAGCATCCTCTCGATGGCCAGTTTGGTCTCCCCGTAAGGATTGGTGGGATGGGTCGGATCCGTCTCCGAAATGGGAGTCCTCTCCGGCTCGCCGTACACCGCCGCCGTCGAGGAAAAGACGAGATGCTTCACACCGTGTTCAACCATCTTTTTTAACAGGCGAAGGGTTCCACCCACGTTGTTCTCATAGTAGAGAAGAGGATTTTTGCCGCTCTCCCCCACCAGGGAGCAGGCGGCAAAATGGATTACCGCTTCGATCTCCCGTTCCCGAAAAACCCGGTCCAGCAAGGCTTCATCCCCGATCTCCCCCCGGTAAAAGGCGGGGGCCCGTACCGCACCCGCGTGCCCGGTTCGGAGGTTGTCCAGGACCACCACCTCTTCTCCCTGCTCCATCAGTTCCAACACCGTATGGCTGCCGATATATCCCGCCCCGCCGGTCACGAGGACCGCCATGACTCTCCCCCCCTGTGAATCTCTCTCGCTCCGTCGCCGATTCCCGGATGATAGAAGAGAGGCGTCAATCCGGTTCGCCGGCGATATCCTTCCTCCACGCGTGACCGGAAATTCTCCAGCGCATCCCGGTGCACCAGGTTCACCGTGCAGCCGCCAAACCCGGCTCCTGTCATCCGCGCCCCGATGCATCCCTCCACCCGGTTTGCCTCTTCAAAAAGGGCGTCCAGCTCCGGGCCGGTCACCTCGTAATCCCTCTGGAGGGAGAGATGGGACTCCCTCATCAACCGACCAAAAGCCAGCAGATCCCCCGACTCGAGGGCTTCCGCGGAGCGGAGCACCCGGTTGTTTTCCGTCACCACGTGCCGGATCCGCCGCCGCAACCGCTCGGACGAGACCCGGCCCTGCACCCGTTCCCATTCTTCCGGACGCACATCTCCCAGGGACGTCAAACCGGGAAACTCCCGCCTCAGTTCCCGCAGTCCGGCTTCACACTCCTGCCGGCGCTCGTTGTATTTCGATCCGGCCAACCCCCGAGACTTGTTGGTGTGAACGATGACAAGGCGATAATCCCCCCAGCGGAGGGGGACATGTCGGTACTTGAGCGTGTCGCAATGAAGAAGAATGGCGTGGTCCTCCTTCCCCATGCCGGAGGCGAACTGGTCCATGATCCCGCACTTGACTCCGACAAATTCGTTTTCCGCCTGCTGGGCCAGCCGAACCAGACGGGTCATCGGCCAGGAGAGGCCGCTCACGGCGGAAACGGCCGTCGCCGCAGCCAGCTCGATGGAGGCGGAAGAGGAGAGGCCCGCTCCCAGGGGGACATCCCCGTCGAACAGCATGTCGCAACCGGGAAGCTGAACTCCCCGTTCAAGAAACTGGTGCAGCACCCCTTTGGGGAAATTGGCCCATCCGTCCTCCTTTCGATAAACCACGTCCCCTTCCCCTACCTCCACCCGGTTCGCAAATTGGAGAGAGGCCAGGCGGAAACGGCCGTCCTTCCGGGTTCGAACCGCCACAAGGGTTCCGAAGGTGAGGGCGGCGGGAAACACGTGCCCGCCGTTGTAGTCGGTGTGTTCCCCGATGAGATTCACCCTCCCCGGGGCGAAAAACACCCGTTCGGGCTCGGCGCCGTAAAGGCGGACAAATTCCCGTTCCAGCCCCTCGACGCTTTTCATCGGAACACCCGCCTCCCTTCCCGCATAAAGCGGTGATAAGCTTCGCGCAACTGCTCCGCGCACTCCTCGACGGAATGGGGATTGCACGCCGCCCAGGCCCCCATCTCCGAAGAAGCGTAATATTTGATTTTGTCCGCCTCTCGAAGGGGAGGATAAAACTCGATGTGAAAATGATAGTAGTCCTCCACATCCTCCCCGTTGACGGGCCGCTGGTGCAGGACCATCATGTAGGGAAACAGCTTGTGAAACAGGTTGTCCATCGCCCCGGTCACCTTTTGCAACATATCCGCCAGGCTGCGCCTCTCCGCCCGGTCAAAGTCGCTGAGGGCGGTTTTGTGTCTGTTGCTGACGATGAACACACCGTAGGGATAATCGGTGAAAAAGGGAAGATAGGCGACAAAATGGTCGTTTTCGGCGATCACCCTCCCCCCGAAGGCCCTTTCCTCCCGGTTCATGTCGCAGATCAGGCAGGATCCTTTCCGCTCGTAATGTTTGCGGCAATTCTCCAGCTCGGTGCGAATCTTCAGGGGCATGTGAGAATAGGCGTAGATTTGACCGTGGGGATGGAACATCGTCACCCCGCATTCCCTCCCCCGGTTTTCAAAGATGAGCACGTATTGATGCCTCGGATCCTTGCCCAATTCGACGAAACGTTCCGTCCACAAATCGACCAGCTTCTCGATGTGATCCACGGAAAGCTCCGGAAGGGTGGCCGTGTGACTGGGTGAATAGAGGATCACTTCGCATTTGCCCACCGCCTTGCGGGTCCGGTAGAGGGAGGAACCCACCGGATCGGGATCCGGCGGATCCGGCATCAGCGCCGGAAAATCGTTGTCGTACGCATAAACGTCGTAGTCATCCGGAACCTTGCCCGAACCCGGACAAAAAGGACAATCCGTCTTCGGAAGGTTGGGCCGGTTCTTTCGATTGGAGGCCACCATCGTCCAATCGTCCAAAAGGGGATTGTAGCGCAGTTCCACCGGATGTATCACCCCCGCATGAATTCCCGATTCATTCGACGTGCAAATAATCATGAAGAAAAGAAGCCGGTCCGTTCAAACCGGGCCCCTATTCAATCATCTCACAGGAAAATGAGATCATCAATCGACCATTCGGAATCTTGTACCGGAAACAGACAAGTCCGATCGTTCCGATTGCCAGGATCGAACCCGTCGGTTCGTGCTGTTCCGAAATTCACAGGGGCCCCATTTAATTTCCCGAGACAAAATCCTCCGTCGCGCGTCCCCTTCGGAGATGAAAAAACCCCTTAAAGCCGCAATGCGTCTTTAAGGGGCATGCTTCCCAACTTTTCCTCCGGGTTCTATCGGAACCCGCTTCTTCTTTTCCGGATGAAGGATTCAAACCTTCACCTCTCTGCGGGAGAGGGTCCGGCTCACGGCATCCCGCCATCCTCGATAGAGGGCTTCCCGCTCCTCTTCCGCCATTTGGGGACGGTATTCCGCATCCACTGCCCAGTTATCCTGGATCGTTTTCCGGTCGTTCCAATAACCGACGGCCAATCCGGCGAGATAGGCCGCCCCCAGGGCGGTGGTTTCGCTCACCACCGGACGTTTCACCGTCACGTTCAAAATGTCGGACTGGAACTGCATCAGAAAATTATTCAGGGAGGCGCCTCCGTCCACGTTCAACTGCTGCAGGCGGATGCCGGCATCCTGCTCCATGGCCGCCACCACATCCCGCGTCTGATAGGCCAGGGATTCCAGGGCGGCCCGGGCCAGATGATCCCGGGTGGTGCCGCGGGTCAAGCCGAAGATCGCCCCGCGGGCCTCCATGTCCCAATAGGGGGCTCCGAGCCCCACGAAAGCGGGGACGAGATAAACCCCGTCATTGGAATTCAGCCGGCGCGCGCGATCCTCCGACTCCCTGGCCGTTTTCAGGATTTCCAGCCCGTCCCGCAGCCACTGGATCGCCGCCCCCGCCACGAAGATGCTGCCTTCCAGGGCGTATTCCACCCGTCCCTCAATTCCCCAGGCGACGGTGGTCAAAAGGCCGTGGTTGGAATGAACCGCCCGGTCGCCGGTATGCATCAGCAGGAAACACCCGGTGCCGTAGGTATTCTTCGCCATCCCCGGCGTGAAGCAGGCTTGGCCGAACAGGGCCGCCTGCTGGTCCCCCGCCATCCCGGCGACGGGCACCCTCGCCCCGCCGAAGGCGGATTCGTCCGTATATCCGTACACTTCACTCGACGGGCGCACCTCCGGCAACATGGCCCGGGGAACATCCATCATTTCCAACAGTTCGTCATCCCAATCCAGGGTGTGGATGTTAAATAACAGAGTGCGGGAAGCGTTGCTGAAATCGGTGGCATGAACCTTGCCTCCGGTCAGCTTCCAGAGGAGCCAGGTGTCGATGGTTCCGAAGAGCAATTCCCCCCGCTTCGCCTTTTCCCTGGCCCCTTCCACGTGATCCAGGATCCATTTCACCTTGGTTCCGGAAAAGTACGCGTCCACCACCAAACCGGTCTTGTCACGGATGGTTTTTTCCAGCCCCCGTCGCTTCAGATCCTCGCAGATGTCGGCGGTTTGTCGGCTCTGCCACACGATGGCGTGGTGAACGGGGCTGCCGGTGTTCTTGTCCCAAACCACCGTCGTCTCCCGCTGATTGGTGATCCCGATGCCCGCCACCTGATCCCGGCGAACGCCGGTGGATTCAAACAGATGGTCCACCACCCACCGGGTGACTTCCCAAATCTCCTCCGCATCGTGTTCCACCCAGCCCGGTTTCGGATAGAGCTGGCGAAACTCCTTTTGCGCAACTCCCCGAACCTCTCCCTGCCGATCGAACAGAATGGCCCGGGAGCTGGTGGTCCCCTGGTCGATGGCCAACATGTACATCTGGTCCTTCACGATCAACCCCCCTTATCCCGCTACAAAGGATTTCTTCCTCCCGCGCCGCCTTCCCTTCCGTCGACTTCAGCCGTTCACCGGGACGCGTCCAGCGGACGCTGTTGTTGATCCGCCTGGGCCGGCACTTCCTCCTCTCGCTGAAGGAACGGGCGGATGACGCCGTCATACACCAGCGCGCCGAACAAGCCCCCGAGGACGGGAGCGATCAAAGGCACCCAGAAATAAGCTCCCGGGCCGGGCAGGGCAATGCTGTCCCAACCCGCCAACGCCGCGAACAGTTTGGGCCCGAAATCCCGCGCGGGGTTGAGGGCGAATCCCGTCAGGCTGCCGAAGGATCCTCCGATCATCGCGATGGTCAGCCCGATCACCAGGGGTCCGAGGTTTTTCAGCGCCGACAACAGCGGGTGCCGTTCATCGACCACGGCCAGGATCACCATCAGCAGGAGGGCCGTGATGGCAAATTCGACGAAGAAGGCCTCCCAATTGGACAGGTAAGGAGCCGGATAGGTGGAAAATACCTTTGCGGTAACCAAACTGTCCGCCGAACCCCGGACAATGTTTTGACCGGCTTCAAACTGAGCGAAAGCATGCCGGTAAAAGAAGTAGACGACGGCCGCGCCCGCGAAGGCTCCCGCCATCTGGGCGACGATGTAGGGAATCACGTTTTTCCATGGAAAACCGCGAAAAACCGCCATGGTGACGGTCACCGCCGGATTGATGTGCGTCCCCGACACCGGTCCGGTAATGTAGATCGCCATGGCGACGGCCAGTCCCCAGATGAAGGAAATCCCCCACAGATCCAGGGACAGTTCGTTCAGCACCCAACCGGCCACCGCACCGCACCCGATGAAGATCAGGATAAACGTACCGACAAATTCGGACAGGCACTGTCCCCACAGGTTCCGATTCACCCGTTCGACTCCCCTTTCCCGATAATCCTCGAAAGGTATAGCCCCTTTACGCCTTTTTGTCCGGCAGAAAAATATGGTTCTATCAAAACATTATATTTAATTAGAAAATTTAATGCAATAACAATTGGAGATTTGTCCCGATGCAAGAACATCAGGTTTTTTCGGGAGATCGGAAAAGATTTCCCGCTGGGCGAAAGGCTTTGCTGGAGCCGAGGATGAAACTTCACCGGCGCTTCCTCTCCGGACAAAGGGGAGCGCCTCGTCAGGCGCTCCCCCGACGGAGCCAGGAAGGTTTCTTTTTGCGTCAGTAATAGGGAGAGATCATCAGATACACCAGGACGCCGGTGATGCTGACGTATAGCCACAGGGGCATCGTCCAGCGTGCGATTTTTCGGTGTTTCTCCAACTGCATATTGAGCCCCCAGGCGAGGGTGAAGAGGGCCAGGGGAACAATCACCGCCGCCAGGACGATGTGGGTGATCAAAATGAAATAATAGACGGCCTTCAGCACTCCTTCGCCGCCGTAAGACGTCGATTCCGCCAGGGAATGGTAGATCAGGTATGTGACCAAAAACAGCGCCGTCGTGGTGAAGGCGGCCAGGATGAACCGGCGGTGCATCTTCACGTTTTTCCGGCGGATGAAGTACAAAGCCACCAGCAGAAAAACCGTGGTAAAGCTGTTGAAAATCGCGTTCAACATGGGCAGAAAGGTGAGGTCCCAGTGATCGAAGCGATCCGCCTTCGGCATGAAAAACAGAACGGCCACGATCAGGTTGATGGCAATCGACAGGGTGACGACCCAGGGGGTGTAGTTTCGCTGCCTGGCGTTTCCCGTCTGATGATTGGTCTTTTCCATGGATTGTTTCACCTTGTGGGATGGATTTCTATCAAACATAGTATATCATGGCGGATCCTCCAACTGCATCGCGGTCACAAAACCGTGAAAATTTGCCGCGTCCGGTGTGACGGCGATCATGGACACGACGCGGACGGATTGGGTTTCCGGATGAATTTCTTCATTATATATAGGGACCCCCCTCCATAAAAAAGAGGGCCCTTTTTCAGCAGGGCCCCGAAGGCAAGGGGTTGACTAGTCGGGAAATTACAACACAATCTCCAGCGGCACCGTCGTCGAGGAAGACGGTACGTGACGCCGGACCGCCTCCGCCACCCGGTCACCGAATTCCTCGGTGCCGATGGCCAAATCGCCCGATGGAGCCAAATCCGCCGTCCGGTAACCGGCGGCAAGAACGGAGCGGACCGCTTGTTCGACGGCCCGCGCGGCCTCTTCGTATCCGAAGGAGTGACGAAGCATCATCGCCACAGACAGGATGGTGGCAACGGGATTGGCCACGCCTTGACCGGCGATATCCGGGGCGGAACCGTGAACCGGCTCGTACAGGCCGAAGGAACCGTCGCCGAGGCTGGCGGAGGGAAGCATCCCGATCGATCCGGTCAAAATGGCCGTTTCATCGCTCAGAATGTCCCCGAACATGTTCTCGGTGACGATGACGTCAAAGTGGGAGGGTTTTCGGACCACCTGCATCGCGCAATTGTCCACGAGCATGTGTTCCAGCTCGACGTCGGGGTAATCTTCAGCCACCCGGTTGACGACGGAACGCCACAGGCGGGAACTCTCCAAAACGTTGGCCTTGTCGACGGAGGTGACCCGCTTCCGCCGTCCGCGGGCGATGTCAAAGGCGCGCCGGACGATCCGCTCGATCTCCCACTCGTGATAAACCAGGGTGTCCGTCGCCCGCTCGCCCTCCTCCAGCCGTTCCCGGCTCTTTTCCCCGAAATAGATGCCGCCGGTCAGCTCCCGGACGACGATCAGATCCACGCCCTTGAGCACCTCCGGACGGAGGGTCGAACTTTGCTCCATGCCCTCAAACAACATGGCAGGACGCAGGTTGGCGAACAGCCCCAGCTCCTTCCGAAGACTCAGCAGCGCCTTCTCCGGGCGCAACTCGGGCGGATTGTCGTCCCACCGGGGGCCGCCCACCGCCCCCAGGAGCACCGCATCCGAATCGCGGCATAAATCCAAGGTTTCCTGCGGGAGGGGGGTTCCCACCCGGTCGATCGCCCCGCCCCCCACCATTCCAAACCGGAACGCAAAGCGATAACCGAAGCTCTCCGCCACCGCCCGGAGGACTTTGACACCTTCATCCACGATTTCCGGCCCGATCCCGTCCCCCGGGAGAACGGCAATTTTCTTCGCCATGGTTTCCTCTCCTTTTGATCTCTTGTGGGATGAGGAGGAAGCGCGTGCCGGGCCTTTCCCCGGCCACACGCTCTCCTCCGTCTGTTCCTCCCGCCGAACACGTTCTCGGTTTCCCTCTCTCCTATCCCAACGAAACTCCCATCTTCTCCTTCTCTGCGGAAGGCTTCTCTCCACGACGCTGGATCAGCCGGTTGATTCCGTCGATATAGGCCCGCGCGCCCGCCTCGAGGATATCCGTGCTCACTCCCCGCCCCTGAACGGTGAGCCCGTTCTGATTGAGCTGCACATACACCTCCCCGAGGGCATCCTTGCCGCGCGTGACGGACACGATCTTGCAATCGACCAATTCCACCTCTTCTTCGGTGATGCGATCGATCGCCTTGAAAATTGCGTCAAGGGAACCGTTGCCGCAGGCCGCCTCTTCCAGGAGCTCCCCCGTCTCCGCATGACGCAGCCGGATCGATGCGGTGGGAACCGACTGATTTCCGTAGGAGAGCTGCACCCACTCCAGCGCATACGCTTCCGCCTTCGGTTCCCCCCACTTCTCCTCCACGAGGGCGATCAGGTCCTGATCCGTGATCTCCTTCTTGCGGTCCGCCATCTCCTTGAAGCGGGCGAACAGCTGGTTGACCTGCTCGTCGGTGAGACGGTAACCCAAAGCGCTCAGATGATCCCGGAAGGCGTGTCGTCCCGAATGTTTACCCAGCACCAGCCGGCTTTTCTCAAAGCCGACCGTCTCCGGCCGGATGATCTCGTAGGTGGACTGATGCTTGAGGATGCCGTCCTGGTGAATTCCCGATTCGTGGGCGAAGGCGTTTGCCCCGACGATCGCCTTGTTCCCGGGGACGAACATCCCGGTCAGCTTGCTCACCAGGCGGCTGGTACGGGCGATCTCCCGATGGTTGAGGGTGGTGGCGGCCTGATAGTAGGACTCCCGGGTCTTCAGCGCCATGGCCACTTCTTCAATGGCGGCGTTTCCGGCCCTTTCGCCGATCCCGTTGATCGTTCCCTCCACCTGATCCACCCCCGCCTGGATGGCGGCGAGGGTGTTGGCCACGGCCATGCCGAGATCGTTGTGACAGTGGGCGCTGAGGTGGACCTTTTCAATGCCGGGAACCCGCCGGCGCAGTTGGATGAAGATGTCGGCGTACTCCTCCGGAGTAAGATAACCCACCGTGTCAGGGAAGTTCAGCACATCCGCCCCGGCCTTGATGGCCCGCTCCGCCACCTGGCAGAGGTAATCGATCTCCGTCCGCCCCGCGTCCTCGGCGGAAAACTCCACCTTGGGGAAAAACCGCTTGGCGTACCGGATGGCCTGATCGAGATTCTCCAGGACCTCTTCCTTGCTCATGCGGAGCTTGTGTTTTCGATGGATCGGAGAAGTGGCCAAAAAGACGTGGACGCACGGGGATTCCGCTTCCTTCAGCGCCTCCCAGGCCGCATCGATGTCCTTTTCCACGGACCGGGACAAGCTGACCACCGTCGCCTGCTTCACTTCCTTCGCCACCGCCCGGACCGATTGGAAATCTCCCGGCGAAGAGGCGGCAAAGCCGGCTTCGATGGAATTCACCCCCAGCTTCTCCAGCTGGAGAGCGATCTCCACCTTTTCCGACGTGCTCAGATTGACTCCCGGCGACTGCTCTCCGTCCCGAAGCGTGGTATCAAAGATCTCTACGGTCCGCATGGGGCGACACCCTCCCAGGTTATGATTTGACGGTTTCTTTTTTCTTCCCATCGACCCAAACCATCATCTCGCGCAACTTGGAACCCACCTGCTCGATGGGATGGTTCTTCTCCTCTTCCCTCATCCGGTTGAATTCCTGACGTCCCCGCTCGTTTTCCCCGATCCAGCGCTTGGCGAAGGAACCGTCCTGGACCTCCTTGAGCAACTGTTTCATCCGCTCCCGGACTCCTTCGTCGATCACCCGTTTGCCGCTCACGTAATCGCCATATTCCGCGGTGTCGCTGACGGAGTAGCGCATGCCGGACAGACCGCCCTCATACATCAGATCGACGATCAGCTTCAATTCGTGGAGACATTCGAAATAGGCGATCTCCGGCTGGTAACCCGCTTCGGTGAGGGTTTCGAAGCCCGCCTTGATCAATTGGGTCACACCGCCGCACAGCACCGCCTGTTCACCGAACAGGTCCGTCTCCGTCTCTTCCTTGAAGGTCGTCTCGATGACCCCTGCCCGGGTGGCTCCGATTCCCTTGGCGTAGGCCAATCCGATCCGCATCGCCTCTCCGGTGGCGTCCTGATGGACGGCGATCAGCGCCGGGACGCCGAAGCCTTCGGTATAAACCCGCCGCACCAGATGGCCCGGCCCCTTGGGGGCGATCAGCACCACGTCGACGGATTGGTCGGGGACGATCTGACCGAAATGGATGTTAAAGCCGTGGGAGAAAAACAGGGCGGAACCGGGTTTCAGATGGGGCGCGATCTGCTCTTTGTACACCTTGGTCTGCACTTCGTCCGGGAGGAGAATCTGCACCACATCGGCCCGCTTCACCGCTTCATCGACCGGGTAAACCGCGAAGCCGTCCCTTTCCGCCTGCTCCCAGGATTTTCCCGGGCGAAGGCCGACCACCACGTCGACTCCGCTGTCCCTCAGGTTCAACGCCTGGGCGTGTCCCTGGCTCCCGTATCCGATCACGGCAACCGTTTTTCCCTCCAGCGCTTTCAGATCGGCATCCTTCTCGTAATACATTTTCGCCATCCCAAATCCCTCCAGATAAAATGTGGTGTGTTGTATCAGAGCCGCCGCGAAGGGCGGAAGCTTCCCCTTGAAAGTCCCCGATCACGAGGGGACTTTGATCGGCCCCCGGGGCAGGGCCGTCACCCCGGTCCGGGCGATCTCCTTGATCCCGTAGGGGCGAAGCAGATCCAGCAGGGCGTCCAGCTTCTCCCGGTCTCCGGTGACCTGCACCATGATGGTGTTGCTCCCCACGTCCACCACCGACGCCCGGAAGGGTTCAACAATGCCCGCGATCTCTGTCCGCGTCGAGGGATTCGCACCTACCTTCACCAGCATCAGTTCCCGGGCCACCACCGGGTGGGAGCTCAGGTCCTGCACCTTGATCACGTCGACCAGCTTGTGCAATTGTTTGGACACCTGCTCCATCGTCCGCTCATCCCCGTGGGTGACGATCACCATCCGGGACAAGCCGGGCTCCTCGGACTCTCCGACGCTGATGCTCTCGATGTTGAAATTGCGGCGTCCGAGGAGATTGGCCACCCGGGCGAGAACGCGCGGTTGATCGTTGACCAGTACGGACAGAATGTGCCTCATGCCTCTTCATCCCCCATGATCATCTCATCCAGTCCCGATCCCGGCGCCACCATCGGATAGACGTTTTCCGCGGGATCGATCTCAAAATCGACTACGACGGGTCCGGGATGGGCGAGTGCCTCCTGCCACGCCCGTTTCGCCTCTTCCTCCGTCCGCGCCCGGAGCCCCTTCACCCCGTAGGCCTCAGCCAGCTTGACGAAGTCGGGGCTGCCGGAGAGATCGACTTCGCTGTACCGCTCCTGGTAGAACACCTCCTGCCACTGCCGCACCATGCCGAGGCACCGGTTGTTGATGACGGCCACCTTGACAGGAATATTTTCCAGGGCGGCGATCGCCAGTTCCTGGGCGGTCATTTGAAATCCCCCGTCCCCGGTCACGCAGATCACCACCCGGTCGGGATTCGCGATCTGCGCCCCCAAAGCCGCCGGAAAGCCGAATCCCATCGTTCCGAGGCCGCCGGAGGTGATGAAGGAACGGGGCCTTGCGAAGCGGAAATATTGGGCCACCCACATCTGGTGCTGACCTACATCCGTGGTGACGATGGCATCGCCGCCGGTGGTTTCGTAAAGATGGCGGATCACCCACTGGGGTTTCAAGGTTTTCTCCGACGGGCGGAAGGTGACGGGATATTGCCGTTTCCACTCTTCGATCCTTCTGAGCCAATCCGCGGAACGGCTCCGGGGGAGACCATCCAATGCCGCCTGGAGCACCTTTTTCACATCGCCGACGATGGGGATATAGGCGTCCACGTTTTTGCCGATCTCCGCCGGATCGATGTCGATGTGGGCAATCTTCGCCCCCTTCGCGAACTTGTCGAGGCGACCCATGGTCACCCGATCATCGAAACGGGCGCCGATGCCGATCAACAGATCGCATTCCAGCAGGGCGTGGTTGGCGGCATACGTCCCGTGCATCCCCGGCATGCCCATCCAAAGCGGATGCTGGCCGGAAAAACCGCCGATGCCCATCAGGGTCGTGGCCACGGGGATCTGCGCCTGCTCGGCGAAGGCTTTCAGCTCCTGATCGGCCCCCGACGTGACCACGCCGCCCCCGGCGAGGATGACCGGCCTCTCCGCTTCGGAAATGGCCGCGTGCAGCTTCTGAACCTGGAGGGGATGGGGATCGGTGGTCGGCTGATATCCCCGGATGAAAACCTTGTCGGGAAACTCCAGGGAAGTCTTCGCGTTGGACACGTCCTTGGGAATGTCGATCAGCACCGGCCCCGGGCGGCCCGTGGACGCGATGACGAAGGCCTCCCTCACCACCCGGGCCAGATCCCTCACATCGGTCACGAAATAGTTGTGCTTCGTGATCGGCATGGTGATCCCGGTGATGTCCGCCTCCTGAAACGCATCGGTGCCGATCAGGTTTTGCGGAACATTGCCCGTGATGCAGACGAGGGGAATGGAATCCATCTGCGCATTGGCGATTCCGGTCACCAGGTTGGTCGCTCCCGGCCCGGAGGTGGCGATCACGACACCGGGTTTCCCCGTGACCCGGGCATATCCCTCGGCCATGTGGATCGCCCCCTGCTCATGACGGGCCAATACATGGCGGATTTCTTCGTGATACAGGGAATCGTAGATCGGCAACACCGCTCCGCCGGGATACCCGAAAATAGTGTCCACCCCTTCCCTGATGAGGCAGCGGAGCAGGATCTCCGATCCGGTCAGCTCCCTCTGTTCCGTCCCTTTCTCCTGTCGATCCTCCGTCGCGATCGCCGGGTGAGGCACCTTGATCGAACCTCCTTCAGTGATAGTGAAAAAAGAAAACCTTCCACCCCCACACGAGTCCACTAATGTTGCCTCGATTGGGGCGAAAGGTTCGCGGTACCACCCAACTTCGCCGCTCCCTCGCGGGAGTCGGCCTCTGCGGGTGCGAGGAGTCGCACCCCGTCGGATAACGGCGACAACCGGAGACGGCCTACTCGCGCGGCATCGCGCCGCCTTTCGGCGCCCAGCTCCGAGGGGAGAAAGCGGTCCGGCCGCGATTCCGGTCTCACCCATCCGGAACTCTCTGTGACACGGTGACGGATCGCTTGTTGTCCTCTTCATCGCTTTAAATCGATTCAGTTTTTAAATAACAACAAACCCCTGCCTGCAAGCGCCAACCTGTCCCGTAAAGCTTCAGGTCAGAACCTGCCGCAGAGGCTTTTATCCTCACGGTGTACATCCCGGCCTCCCGCCGGAATGCTGGTGCCGCTCGGTCGCAGACCCCGCAAGCGGGCGGAACCCTAGGCACCCTTCCAACCATTCCCCGTTATTTGATTTGCATTACCTGTTTGATTATTTAGGTGTTATTATAATCAGGTAATTTCACCGTTGTCAACCGTCTTTCGAAAAATTTTTTTCCGCGATGCGCGAGTGTGGAGGCGGCGGTCTCTTTCACGCACCGATTTGGTTCATTGTATATGAGCCGGAAGCCCTTCTTAGAACCGTAAATTTTTATCTCCCCGCCTTCGCGGCCCTAGACCTCCCGGAAAACCGCACCGGTGCTGGCGGAGGTGACCAACCGGGTGTACCTCCTGAGATATCCGCCCTTCACCTTCGGTTCCGGTTCCACCCAGGCCGCCCGCCTCCGCTTTAATTCCTCCTCGGGGACGTCCAGGTGGATGCGACGGTTCGGCAAATCGATCTCGATCATATCCCCCGGCTGAATGAGGGCGATCGGTCCCCCCTCCGCCGCCTCCGGGGACACGTGGCCGATGCAGATCCCCCGCGTCGCCCCGGAGAAGCGGCCGTCCGTGATCAGCGCCACCTCTTTGTCCAGCCCCATTCCGGCGATGGCGGAGGTCGGCGAGAGCATTTCCGGCATGCCCGGCCCCCCTTTGGGCCCTTCGTAACGGATCACCACCACATCTCCCGGTTTGATTTTCCCCAGGGCGATGGCGGCGATGGCCGAATCCTGGGAATCGAAGACCACGGCGGGCCCCCGGAACACCCGGATCGAAGGATCCACCGCTCCCGTCTTGATGACCGCCCCGTCCGGCGCCAAGTTTCCGAACAGGATGGAAAGCCCCCCGCTCCGGCTGTGGGCCCGCTCCAGGGGGCGGATCACCTCTTCGTCCTTGATCGTCGCGTCCGCGATATTTTCCCCCAGGGTTTTCAGGGTGACCGTTTTCGCATCCAGATGGAGAAGGCCGTCGACGCGGCTCAGCTCCTTCAGAATGGCGCTGATTCCTCCCGCCCGGTGCACATCCTCCATGTGCCACTGGCCGGCGGGGCTCACTTTGCACAGGTGGGGAACCCGTTCGGAAAGCTCATTCAGTCGGGACAGGGGATATTCCACCCCCGCCTCGTGGGCGACGGCGATGGTGTGCAGCACCGTGTTGGTGGATCCGCCCATCGCCATATCCAGGATGAAGGCGTTGTCCAGGGCCTCCCGGGTGACGATGTCCCTGGGCTTCAGATCCGCCTCCACCAGGGCCATGATCTGACGCGCCGCCTGACGGGCCAGCTCCTCCCGTTCCTTCGTGCCGGCCAGGATGCTGCCGTTTCCGGGGAGGGCCAGTCCCAGCGCTTCCGCCAGGCAGTTCATGGAGTTGGCGGTGAACATCCCCGAGCAGGAGCCGCAGCTGGGGCAGCCGAAGTCCTCCAGCATCTTCAGCTCCCGCTCATCGATCTTTCCGGAATGGTAGGCCCCCACCCCTTCGAACACCGAGGACAGATCGACGGTCCGGCCGTCCGGCGTCCGTCCGGCGGCCATCGGACCGCCGCTGATGAAGATCGTCGGGATATTGACCCGCATCGCCCCCATCATCATCCCCGGCGTGATCTTATCGCAATTGGGAATGCAGATCAGACCGTCAAACCAGTGGGCCAGCGCCACCGTCTCCAGGGAGTCGGCGATCAGCTCGCGGCTGGGCAGCGAATAGCGCATGCCGATGTGGCCCATCGCGATCCCGTCATCCACTCCGATCGTGTTGAACTCAAAGGGGACGCCCCCCGCTTCGCGGACGGCCTCCTTCACCAGCTTCCCGAATTCCTGCAGATGGATGTGGCCGGGTATGATCTCCACGAAGGAATTGCAGATGCCGATAAAGGGCTTGTCAAAGTCCTCGTCCTTGAGGCCCGTCGCCTTGAGGAGGCTGCGATGTGGGGCGCGATCGATCCCCTTCTTGATCTGGTCGCTGCGCATGTCGATCCTCCCTCCGCAAATTCATGAGATATTGCCCACCAGTGTATAACAAAAATTCGCATCTGTCACTACCGGGAAAATTCTCGGCGGGAACCGTGGACTTGAAGACCCCCGGTTGTCCCAGCCTTATGAACCGTTGGGCTTTTATATGACTTAATCTCCAGAATGGACTGATACCGGGAAACACAGCGACAGGACGAACACTCCTCCGGAAACCGGCGGTCAAACTCCCTGCGCCTAAAGCAACCACCGGTGCTTGATGACGGGATTCGGTCGGGCAAAAACCGCTGCTGATTGCATCATGCGATACCGTGTCTTCAACGGCTACGGTACCCTTTACAGGTTTTACTCCCCCGGGATATCATAATGTAAAAGATGTTTTACATTCCATTTCCGGGCAGGGATTTCCAGTGATCAAGAATCGCGTCAGGGAGCTCAGACAGCAGAAGAACGTGACCCAGATCCAAATGGCGCGGGATCTGCAGATCACCCGGCAAACCCTGATCGCCATCGAAAGGCACAAATACCATCCGAGTCTGGAACTGGCCTTCAGGATCGCCCGCTATTTCGGGAAGCGGGTGGATGAAGTCTTTCTGTGGGAGGAGAACGGAGAATGAGGCGCGAGTGGTTATACGCCCTATTGGGGCTTGGTGCGGGAACCGCCATCGGCATGTTGATCACAAACCGATTCGAATGGATCTCCTTCGTCAGCTTGGCAATCCTGGTATTGATTTATTTCTTCCTGAAACATTTGCGCAGAAAAAAAACCGGAACCCCCGATACCGACGAGCGGATCCGGCAAAATGCGCAGCGGGCAGCCCTCTACACCCTTCTCGTCCTGATCGGCATCGGCGTGCTGGTGCTCGCCTTGACGACATCTCCCGGACAACAGATCCCTGTGGAATATATTGCTGTTTATTGCCTGTTCGGTTTGTTCACCCTGTCGGCGGTGCTGGCCATCGTGAAGCGAAGATAGATTGACAAAATCTAAAGAGCATCTAAAGAGCCCCGGGAGGTCAAGAGGAGGAAGACGTGATGAAGCGCGAGTGGTTGTACACCATTCTGGGCATGTTCGCGGGCATGGCCATCATCATGGCGGTGAAGGGAGAGGTGCGATGGTCTTCCGCCTTCGGCGCAACGACGGGCATGTTGCTCTATTTTTTCGCAAGACACCTCCTCCGCAAAAAAGACGGCACCCCGGAAACCGATGAGCGGATCCGGCAAAATGCGAGGCAGGCAGCCCTCTACACCCTGCTCGTCCTGACCGGCGTCGGCGCGCTGGTGCTTGCCTTGGCGACATCTCCCGGACAACAGATCCCTGTGGAATATATTGCTGTTTATTGCCTGTTCGGTTTGTTCACCCTGTCGGCGGTGCTGGCCATCGTGAAGCGAAGATAGAGGGTTGCGGATAAATCCGGATTCAAATCGTGCGATTCTGCGCAGTTGTGTGTTATAATCTGTTCAATCATTCGAAATATTGTTCTGACGCGTCTATCACTGACCCCATCCCGAAGACAAGAGAGGAGGATCCGGTTTTGTCGCCCTTCTTCTCCGTACTCCGTTTGATCGACCGTTACTTCATCCTCTGGTTGCTGATCGTCTCATGCATCGCCTATTTCTTTCCGTCCCCCTTCACCGGGATCAGTCCGTGGATCCCGCTCCTGTTGGGAGTCGTCATGTTCGGTATGGGAACCACCCTTTCGGCCGGCGATTTCCGCCTCATCCTGAAGCAGCCCGTTCCGGTTCTGATCGGCATCGCCGCCCAATACATCATCATGCCCGGAACGGCCTTTCTGATCGCCTTGCTCTTCCGGTTGCCCCCGGATTTGGCCGCGGGAATGATTCTGGTGGGAGCCAGCCCCGGCGGAACCGCCTCCAACGTCATCGTTTACCTGTCCAAGGGAGACGTGCCCCTTTCGGTCACCATGACGACCGTCTCCACGCTGTTGGCTCCCATTTTCACTCCGCTGTTGATGCTGCTCTTGGCCAACCAGTGGTTGCCCGTTGAACCCTGGTCGCTGTTTCTGTCCATCGTGCAGGTGGTGATTGTCCCCATCGTCCTGGGGATACTGGTCAAACGCTTTTTCCCGGTCGCCGTGAAGAAGGCGACACCCGCCCTGCCGGCTGTCTCCGTCCTCGCCATCATCATCATCGTCGCCGGCATCATCGCAAACGGCGCCGATCAGCTGTTTGCCGTCCCGATCATCTTCCTGGCGGTGATGCTGCACAACCTGGCCGGCCTGGCCCTGGGGTACCTCGCCGCCCGCCTCCTCAGGCAGGACGAGGCGCGCTGCCGGGCCATCTCGGTGGAAGTGGGAATGCAGAATTCCGGTTTGGCCGTCGCCCTGGCCACCGCCCATTTCAATCCGATCGCCGCCCTGCCCGGCGCCATCTTCAGCGTCTGGCACAATATCTCCGGTTCCCTTTTGGCCTCTTATTGGGGCAAAAAGCCCGAAAAAAAGATCCACCCCTCCCAGGTTCCCGGCTGAGCCCTGGCAGGACGGAGGAACCTCCTTCGTCCCTCCTCCGGGTCACACCAATCCCCCCGTGATATACTGGGTTGAAAGGGGGGAACATTTGCCCATGATCCGGATCATACCTTCCGAAAAGCGATACAAGGCGGACCACGGCTGGCTGATCACCTACCACAGTTTTTCCTTCGCCGAATACTATGATCCGAACAACATTCGATTCGGCGCCCTGCGGGTTTTCAACGACGACACCGTTCAGCCGGGGCGGGGATTCGGCGAACATCCCCACGCCGACATGGAGATCATGACCTATGTGATCGACGGCACCCTGGAACATCGGGACAGCCTGGGCAACCGGGGGCTGCTCCATGCCGGAGAGGTCCAGCGGATGACAGCGGGAACGGGCATCATTCACTCGGAATACAACCCTTCGGAGGAAAAGCCCGTCCACTTTCTGCAAATCTGGTTTTTGCCCGAGAGAAGGGGATTGACCCCTTCCTGGGAACAGAAAAAATTTCCCTCCGAACAGAAGCGAAATCGTCTCCTGCCCGTCGTTTCCGGACGCCCGGCCGAAGGGGCTCTCTACATCCACCAGGACGTAACCGTCTATCTCTCCCGACTGGAGGCAGGTCGCCAAATTCATCACCGCCAGGAAGCGGGGCGGCGAATGTATCTCTTCGTCATCGACGGCGCGGTTTCCGTCGATGGAGAGCACCCGATGAAGGCAGGGGATTCCGCGCGGATCACCGGTTTGTTCGAGCTGACCGTCTCCACCGGCGAAGGCGCCGAATTCATGTTGATGGACTTGGCCTGAATGCCGGCAGGCCCGCTGTGAAAAGGCACGCCCTCATGACAAAAGCCGGGAGAGAACTCTCCCGGCTTCGTTCATCACGCCTTGATTTGTTGCTTGGCCAGTTCCGCCAGTTCGGAGAAGGCCTTCGAATCGTTGACGGCCAACTCGGCCAGCATTTTCCGGTTGACCTCCACACCGGCCTGCTTCAATCCGTGCATCAACCGGCTGTAGGAAAGGCCGTTCATCCGCGCCGCCGCGTTGATGCGGGCGATCCACAGTTTGCGGAAATCGCGCTTGCGCTGACGCCGGTCGCGGTAGGCGTACATCCAGGACTTCATCACTTGCTGCTTCGCCGTGCGGAACAGCGCATGTTTGGAGCCGAAGTAGCCACGAGCCAACTTCAGCACCTTTTTGCGCCGCCGCCGTGTCACGTATCCGCCTTTCACTCGTGCCACCAGATATCCCTCCCAACTCGACCGATACTCAATCCTTATTTATAGGCGATCAATTGGCGCGTCCGCTTGACGTCACCCTTGCTCATCAAAGCGCCTTTGCGGAGTCGGCGCTTCCGCTTCGACGATTTTCCTTCGAGCAGATGGCTTTTAAAGGCGCGGTTGCGCTTGATCTTGCCCGTACCCGTCTTGTCGAACCGCTTGGCTGCCGCTCGACGCGTCTTCATCTTCGGCATCGTGTTTCCTCCTCAAGACTGCTGTTTCGGGGTCAAAATCATGATCATCTGCCGCCCTTCCAGGCGGGGCTGGCGCTCCACCTCGCCGAGGTCCTTCACTTCCTCGGCCATCCGGTTCAAAATCGCTCTTCCCAGCGCCTGGTGGGTGATTTCCCGTCCGCGGAAGCGGATGGTCAGCTTCACCTTGTCTCCGCTCTGCAAAAACCGCTTCACATTGCGCAGTTTGGTCTGCAGATCGTGCTCTTCGATCGACGGGCTGAAGCGAATTTCTTTCACCTGGATGATCTTCTGCCGCTTACGGGCCTCTTTTTCCCGCTTGCTCTGTTCATAGCGGTACTTTCCGTAATCCATGATCCGGCACACCGGGGGCTTCGCCTGAGGAGCGACATTGACCAGGTCGAGGTCGTGCTCCTGGGCCAGCCGAAGCGCCTCCTTGATGTGCTTGATACCCAACTGCGACCCATCGGGGCCAATCACGCGAACCTCGCGAGCACGAATCGCTTCATTGACTTGATGTTCCCTGCTGATAACCTGCCACCTCCGTGGGGGAATTGAAAACAAAAAAGTGCGGACACCACGCCCACACTCAACATCGAAATCATCCGCGATGAAACCTGTCAACAGCCCGTGCGTCGATCAGGTGAGAAGCGGGGCGCTTCTTCTTGGATACCGTCGCAATTGTACCATGCCCCTCTGATCTTGTCAAGAAAGGGTGACGTGTATTTTTCCCGGCGCCCCGCGCAGGCGCCGGGAACGATTCAAATCAACTTCGCCTCATGTCTCAGGATGGACATGATGTGAAGGGAGACGTATCTTTCCCCGATCTTCAGGCATTCCCGAAGCGTCCCCTCCCGGACGAAACCCACCGATTCGTATGCGCGGCGGGCCCTTTCATTGTGCTCCATCACATCGAGCCACAGGCGGTGGGCCCCCAACTCGCCAAAGCATCGACGGATGAAAAACCGAAGGGCTTCCTTTCCCAACCCCCGTCCCGGCCGGGACACCACGATCCGCGTTAGTTCGATGGAGCCGTGGGGATTTTGGATGCCCTGCAGAATCACATACCCCACGGGTTGTCCGGTGTCGGGGTCCTCCATCACCCAGTGTTCAGCATCGGGATCCCTCATGGCATTCCGATGCTGCTTCTCAGACCATCCGATCACCCACGGGCGGGCATCGGCTTCCATTTTCAGCACGGCATCCAAATCCCTTTCCTCCGTTTTGCGCAGTACCATGCGACCCGAAGGCGCAGCCCGATCCAAGTTCCCCATCACCGCCGGTGTTCCTTACTTTTTCGCTTCGATCTCCGCTTTCATCATGGCGATCACTTCGCCTACGGATTTCACTCCCTGGTCCCCTCCGGAGCGCTTCCGGACGGCGACGGTGCCGCTATCCCGCTCCTTCTCCCCGACGACCAGCATGTAGGGAATCTTCTGCAGCTGGGCCTCGCGAATCTTGTAGCCGATCTTTTCGCTGCGGTCGTCCAGTTCGGCGCGGATGCCCGCCTCCTTCAGCTCCTCCAGGACCTTGCGGGCGTAATCGACGTGCGCATCGGTAATCGTGAGCACCCGGGCCTGCACCGGGGAAAGCCAGAGAGGCAGGGCGCCCTTGTAGTATTCCAACAGGAAGGCGACAAACCGCTCCATCGTGCTCACCACTCCCCGGTGGATCACCACCGGCCGGTGAGGCTTGCCGTCTTCGCCGATGTACTCCAGATCAAACCGGTTCGGAAGATGAAAGTCCAGCTGGACGGTGGACAGGGTCTCGTCCTTGCCGAGGGCGGTGCGCACCTGCACGTCCAGTTTGGGGCCGTAGAAGGCGGCTTCTCCCTCCGCTTCCACATATTCCAGATCCAGATCCTCCATCGTCTCCTTCAGCATCCGCTGGGCCAACTCCCACATCTCGTCATTCTGGACGTATTTCTCCTTGTCCTCGGGATCGCGGTAGGAGAGGCGGTACCAGAAATCCCGGATGCCGAAGTCCTCATACACCCGCTGGATCAGTTGGACCACCCGGGTGAATTCCGATTTGATCTGGTCGGGACGGCAGAAGATGTGAGCGTCGTTCAGCGTCATCGACCGGACCCTCTGCAAACCCGCCAGCGCCCCCGACATCTCGTACCGGTGCATGGTGCCCAGTTCGGCGATGCGGACGGGCAAATTGCGGTAGCTGCGCAATTCGCTCTTGTAGATCATCATGTGGTGGGGACAGTTCATCGGTCGGAGCACCAGTTCCTCGTTGTCCATCTTCATGGGCGGATACATGTCCTCGTGATAGTGATCCCAGTGGCCGGAAATCTTGTACAGCTCCACGTTGGCCAGATGGGGCGTGTAGACGTGCTGGTACCCCAGACTCTCCTCCAGATCGACGATGTATCGTTCGATCACGCGGCGGATGGTCGCCCCTTTCGGCAGCCAGAGCGGAAGCCCCTGCCCCACTTCGGGAGTCAGGGTGAAAATTTTCAACTCCTTGCCCAGTTTCCGGTGGTCCCTCTCCTTCGCTTCCTCCAGCCGCTTCAGGTGCTCCTCCAGTTGCGACTGCTTCGGCCAGGCGGTGCCGTAGATCCGCTGCAGCATCTGGTTGTTGCTGTCCCCCCGCCAGTAAGCTCCGGCGACGCTGAGCAGCTTGAAGGCCTTTAACCGGCCCGTCGAGGGGACGTGAGGGCCACGGCAGAGGTCGAAAAACTCCCCTTGCTCATAGATGGTGATCACTTCATCCTCCGGCAGATCCCGGATGAGCTCCAACTTGAGGGGATCCCCCACCTCCTCGTAGATCCGGATCGCTTCCTCCCGGGAGACCACCTTCCGGCGGATGGGAAAATCCTCTTTCACGATCTTCTGCATTTCCGCTTCGATCTTCGGAAAATCCTCCGGAGTGATCTTTTCCGGACAGTCGATGTCGTAATAAAAACCGTCCTCGATGACCGGACCGATCCCCAGCTTCACGCCGGGATAGAGCCGTTTGAGGGCCTGGGCCATCAGGTGCGCCGTGCTGTGCCGGTACACCTCCAGCCCTTCCGGATCGTCCAGGGTCAGCACCCTGACCTCCGCCTGATCCGGCACCGTCGCCGACAGGTCGACCACCTTGCCGTTCACTTTTCCCGCTATCGCCTTTTTCAAGAGCCCGCGGCTGATGGAGGCCGCCACCTCCGCCACCGATACGGGCTGATCGTATTCCCGGACGGATCCGTCCGGAAGCTTGACCGCCACGCCCATGTTCCTCACCCCTGCCATTTGTTGTAAAATAAAAACGCCCGCACCCAAGGGACGAGCGCAGACGTCGTGGTTCCACCCTTCTTCGACCCCGCCGGCTCAGGGGCGGACGGGATCCTCTTCGCGGTAACGGCGCGTTCCCGGCGGCGGATACTTACCCTGACGGGCGTTCCCCGCCGCAGCTTCGAGGGGGTGAACCGATCCACAGGGGGTTAAGGGGCTTTCAGCCGATGACCCCTCTCTCTGGCAACCGTGTGGGTCGGTCCGTGTCCTCTTCATCGCATTTCCCGAAAAATTTGTTATGTATTATAACCGGTTTGTTTCCCGTCAGTCAAGGGTTTCGCGACCCACCTTCTCCGAGCGGCAGAGGGGACAGCCCTCGCAGAGAACGATCCGGCCCTCGAAAATTTTGCGCACCGTTCGAATGATCGTCTCCTCGCGCTGTCGGGTATGCAGCACCACAAACTCCGGAGCCGCCGACAAAAGCGCGCTCACGATCATATCCTCCCGGGAAAAGGTCTGCTCCATGATTTCCTGCGCGGCTCCCTCCACGTCCTTCAGGCGCAGGGGGGTACCGTCCTCCTTCATCAGGTGGAACCGGCTCTTTCCGAAATGGAGGACGTGAATTACGGGAATCTGGGTCTTCTGAGTGGAGACGAAATACCGGAGGAGCTCGATGAACTCCTGGTATTCCTGCTCCAGGCGGTATTCCCGGACGGCCTGATCCAGCAGCCGGGAAAACACCCGGTGATACCCCTTCAGGCGAAAGCGGATGAAACCGTCGACGGCCAAACGCCGGCTCTCCTTCAGAAAGCCGGAAACCTGTCCCGCGATTTTCCAGTCCAATCCGAGGGAGGGTTTGCGCCGCCTTTTCTTTCCGATCCAGCTCAGCACCGCCTTCTCGGCCGCATCAGACCTTGAAGGCTGGAAGGGGAAGGCTTTCCGGACGGCATCGCGGACCAAATTCGGCTCGTGATAGGAGCGGATATATTCGGCGACGGTCAAGCCGATCCCGTGGCGGACCTCCCTCGATTCCGCATCGTCCCCGCCGCCGTCGTGGCACAGAAAGACGACGCGGGAACCGATTCGCTCTTCCTGTATGCGGAAGGCGATCCCGTGAAACTGCATCCGCACCATCTGCTCATCCAGGCAGTTCCACAGGTGGCATACGGCTTCCGGAACCCTGTCCGGCAGGGATAACTGATAGACGGTCACGCACAACACATCCTCCCCATCGTCCGTCGGTATTCCTAGTATATGGGAGGATGCCGACCGGTATACCGCTTCCACCCCGCCGGATCACCTCATCCGAAAAAGCCGAAGGCGGCCAAACCTTCCTCCATCACCCGTCGGTACACGAGATATGTAAAAATCACACAGGTGCCCATCAGGCCCACCTTTCCCGCCCACTGGTCCAGCCATCCGCCGGTAGGGATGCTCAGCCCCAGGTTGCGCAGCCCGAACCGCTTCGACCAAGGCCAAAACAGGGGAACGCCTCCCGTGGTGATCGCATCGGCCAGCAGGTGGGAGCCGTATCCGACCGCCACCGCCGGGGCGATCATCGGCGAAGCCAGATATGCGGTCCATACGACAATACCGAAGGCCAGTAGGGAATGGCTGATGCTCCGATGGTTGGCGAAGGCGACGCACAGGGCGTAGATCCCCGCAAGCAACGTCCAAAGCGGCCAATCCCTGAGAATGTATAGGATGACGACCAGACCGCCCAAGGCGGCCAACACCAAGGATCGAAGGCCCGCCGGCAAAAGGGGGAAAAGGATTTTGTTCACCGTGCTGTCATTGTCGTCGATATCCGGCAGCAGCGCCACGGTTCCGCTGACCAGAATCGTCACCGTCGCTTCGTTGAGGTTTTGGGCGGGATCGATCACGGCCGCCGTCGCCGCCCCGGAAACCAGCCCCAAGGACAAATGGGTCTTGCCGGTCAACGCGGTTCCTCTCCTTTCCTGCGAAGAAAAAAAGATGTATTTTTCCCAAATAAGCAACAAGGCACCGGTTCGCCCACAGGCGGGCCGGTACCTCGTCGCTGTTCTCCCGCATCTTTTGAGGGGATCAGTTTTGCATGACAAAATCCTTTTCCGCCTTCTCCCCTTCCCGGAAGATCCGGAGAATCTCGTAACGCGTATTCCGCTGGGCGGGGATTTTCCCCGCTTCGCGGATCAATTGAAGGATCAGATTGGTGTTCACCTTGTGGGTGGTGCCCGCGGCGGAGACCACGTTCTCCTCGATCATCGTGCTGCCGAAATCGTTGCAGCCGTAGCTGAGGGAGAGTTTCCCGATCCTCGTTCCCATCGTCACCCAGGAGGACTGCAGGTTGGGAATGTTGTCCAGCATGATACGGGAAATGGCCACCGCCTTCAAATAGTCCTCTCCGGTGAGCTTTTCCCGCTTCAACCGGGTGTTGTCCGGCTGGAAGGTCCAAACGATGAAGGCGAGAAATCCGCCGGTCTCATCCTGGGCTTCGCGAATTCGGAGCAGGTGGAGCACCCTCTCTTCCAGGGTCTCCCCGAAACCGATCACCATCGTCGCCGTCGTGTGCATCCCCAACCGGTGCGCCGTCTGCATCACGTTCATCCAATCCCGCCAGGAACCCTTCAGACGGCTGATCTTGAGCCGGGTCCGGTCGTCCAGGATCTCGGCGCCTCCGCCGGGGAGCGAATCCAATCCCGCTTCCTTCAACTGCCGGATTACCTCTTCGAGGGACAGACCGGAAACTTCCTTCATCTTCAGGATTTCCGCCGGCGAAAAGGAGTGGATGTGAATATCAAACCGCTTTTTGATCTCCCGCAGCAGATTGGTGTAATAACTGAAGGGGAGATCCGGATGGGTTCCACCCTGCATCAGAATTTCCGTGCCGCCCACGTCGATCGTTTCCTGGATCTTTTTGAAGATCTCCTCATTGCTGAGCACATAGCCCTCCTCATGGCCGGGCGGCCGGTAAAAGGCGCAGAAGCGGCAGTAGGTGTCACAAATGTTGCTGTAGTTGATATTGCGTCCGATCACAAAGGTCGTAATCGGTTCCGGATGCAGGCGCTCCATAATCTGGTTGGCAACCCATCCCATTTTCTCCACTTGGTCGCTCTCCCAGAGGAGAATGCCCTCCTCCAGCCCCAGCCGTTCCCCTTTCAACGCACGATCCAATATTTGATCTATCTTCGCCATCAGCCAACCTCCTCAACCCGGATCCGACAGTAGCGGCTTCTTTTCTATCCTATCACATGAGCCGGCTCCCTGTCTTGCATTCCCCCCAAAACCGCCAGTATGCTAAACTGGATATGTGCCGCGGCACGGGCTTCACGAGACCGTATGCGGCGCAGAGTGTCGAAAACCCACCACTCTCAAAACAAACACTAGGGAGCGATCACCATGAACCCAAAGGAATGGAATCAAGCGGGACCCTCCCGAAAGGAGGAGGGCGCCTTTCCCTTTCCGCCGAAACTGCAGGTATTCGGCAGGGACATTCAAAAGGAACAGCTGAAGTATCATCAGCGACGCGTCGCCGTGGAGAAAACCTTCACCTTTGACTCATCCCACCACCTGCACCTGTATGAAGGCAAGTGCAAGGCGCTCCACGGGCACACGTACCGGCTCACCGTCCAAGTGAGCGGTTTCGTCAACGATATCGGACTGGTCGTCGACTTCAAGGATCTGAAGGCGATGGTGAAGGAAAAAATCCTCGTCCCCCTGGACCACCAATACCTGAACGGCGTCCTGCCCCCCATGAACACCAGCGTCGAAAACATGATCGTCTGGATCTGGGAACGGTTGGAAGAGGGGCTGAAGGAGCTGGGATCACCGGAGCAGGCCCTGCGGCTGGAATCCCTTCGGCTGGAAGAAACGCCCACCAGCGCCGCGACCCTGCGCCGGGAATGGATGGGGGAGGACCGATGAACCCCAAGGAAATCACGATTCCCCTGGTGGAAATTTTCCAAACGGTGGAAGGCGAAGGAAACATGGCGGGATTCCCCACCACCTTCATCCGTCTGTATAACTGCAATCTGCGGTGCACCTGGTGCGACACCCCCTACAGCTACGCTCCGCATCCTCCGGAGAAAATCCTTACCCTGGGAGAGATCCTGGAACAGGTGAAGCGCTACGGCAACCGCCACATCTGCCTGACCGGAGGCGAACCGCTCCTCTACCGGGACAAGGCCCTCGCCCTGCTTCAGGAATTGGCGCCCCTCCCCTTTTTGGAGGACATCCACATCGAGACCAACGGGGCCATTGATCTTCTCCCCTTCCACCGCTGGCGGGAAGCCTCTCCCCACGGGGGGAAAGTCCGCTTCATCATGGACTTCAAGCTCCGTTCCAGCGGGGAACGGGACAAGATGATCCCCAGCAATTTTCTCCACTTGACGGACCGGGATGAGATCAAATTCGTCATTTCCGATCGGGAGGAATTCAACGAAGCCCTGTCGGTGGTGGAAAACGCCGTGCGCCGGGGTCAGATTCTTTTCAGCCCCGAATGGAACACGCTTCCCCCCGACCGGTTGGTCGCCTGGTTGCTCGAAGGCAAGCGGAAGGATATCCGGTTAAACCTGCAGACGCACAAATACATCTGGGACCCGGACCGACGCGGGGTCTGAGAGGAGGAAAAGCGTTGTCCGACAAAGCGGTCGTGATCCTGAGCGGCGGCCTGGACAGCACGACGTGCATGGCCGTCGCGGCGGACGAGGGGTTCGAGATTTACGCCCTCACCTTCGACTACGGTCAGCGGCACCGGCGGGAGGTGGATTGCGCCCGCCGGGTGGCGGAACACTTTGGCGCCCGCGAACACCGGATCGTGCAACTGGACCTCCTGCAACATATCGGCGGGAGCTCGCTCACCGACTCCCGCATGGAGATTCCCTCCGGGGAAACGGGGGAAGAAATCCCCAACACCTATGTCCCCGGAAGAAACCTGATTTTCTTGTCCCTGGCGGCCTCCTTCGCGGAGGTGGTCGGTGCCCGGGCCATCTTCATCGGTGTCAGCGCCGTCGATTACAGCGGCTATCCCGACTGCCGCCCCGAATTCATCGAAGCGGTGAACCGGGTGCTCCGGGTCGGCACCCGGGCGGGAACCCGGTCGGAACCGATCGAAATCCGGACTCCCCTCATCCGCCTGTCGAAGGCGGAGACGGTCAAGCTGGGGCACCGGCTCGGCGCCCCCTATCATCTGACCACCTCCTGTTACCGGGGCGGGGAGCGGGCCTGCGGGGTATGCGACAGCTGTCGGCTCCGGCTCAAGGGATTCCGCGAAGCGGGAATAATAGACCCGATCCCTTATGAAGAGCGGCCCGCCGACCTTTCATAAAGCTCGGCGAAAACGCCTTTATCGGGGGTTTCGGAGGAGGGTGTGCCGATCCGTTTCGTCGCGATGACAAAGGCGCTTCGCGGTACACCCCCTCTTGGTGTTCAGGCCATCACACCTTGCGAGGTGAAATCGATGAAGGCGCCCGAACTTCCGAAAAATGCCCTCTGGCTCAATACGGACCGCCCCCTGTCCCTCGACATGTTGAATGGGCATGTCGTGCTCCTCGACTTCTGGACCTACTGCTGCATCAATTGCCTGCACGTCCTTCCGGACTTGGCCTACCTGGAAAGAAAGTACCGGAAAGAGCCCTTCCTGGTGATCGGAGTGCACGCGGCCAAATTTGACAACGAACAGGATCCGGAGAACATCCGTCAGGCGATCATCCGCCACGACATCGAGCACCCGGTGGTCATCGACAACGGACACGACATCTGGAACAACTACCTCGTCCGGGCCTGGCCGACCTTTGTCCTGATCGGCGCCGACGGCCGGTTGCTCGCCCGGGGATCGGGGGAAGGGCTCCGGGATGAACTGGACCGTCACATCGCCCAGGCCCTCGACCAAGCCAAAAGGCGCGGAATCCTGGCCAAAGAAAAAATCCAAATTCGCCGCCCGCCCCTGCCGGACAGCACCTTGTCCTTTCCCGGAAAACTGACCATCCATCCGGAAACCGGCCACCTCTTCGTCTCCGACTCCCGCCACCACCGCATCCTGGAGCTGAAGCCCGCAGGCGACCGCGCCGAAGTGCGGCGCATCATCGGTCGCGGAGAGGCGGGAGACCGGGACGGCTCCTTTTCGGAGGCGGCCTTCCGCTTCCCCCAGGGGCTGGAGGCAGTCGGGAACAAGCTATATGTATGCGATACGGACAACCACAAGATCCGCGAGATCGATTTAACGGAACAGACGGTCCGCACCTTGGCGGGAAACGGAAAACAGGCCATGTGGCCGGCGGCGGAGGGGATCGGTTCCTCCATTTCCCTCAACTCCCCCTGGGACCTGGCAGCCTTTGGCAACCGGTTGTACATCGCCATGGCCGGCTCCCATCAGTTGTGGAAGCTGGACCCGGACACCCGCCGGGCCGAGGTCTTTGCCGGCAGCGGAAGGGAAAACCTGATCGACGGACCTCCCCGCATCGCCAATTGCGCCCAGCCCAGCGGGATCGACATCCTGGGGACGAAGCTGGTCTTCGCGGACAGCGAGACCTCCTCCCTTCGCACCTGCCATGCGGAAACCGGCGAAGTCACCACACTGATCGGGCGCGGACTGTTCGATTTCGGACACCGGGACGGTCCCTTCCGGACGGCGTTGCTCCAGCATCCCCTGGGCGTATCCGCGTCCGGAAACACCGTTTACATCGCCGATACCTACAATCACGCCATTCGGAGAGCGGATCTTTCCGCCCGGAGCATTTCCACGGTGATCGCCCGGCCGAAAAAATCCCTCTGCCGGATCGGCGACAAGGATTGCGATCTCCTTCCCCTGAATGAACCGAATGACGTTCTCCTGCATGAAGAAAAACTGTATATCGCCGACACCAACAACCATCTCATCCGCGTCTTCGATCTCCAAACGGAGGAACTAAAGACATTGGAGCTGATATAAAAAACTCCCGCTTTAGCGGGAGTTTCACATTCCACCCATGGGACGCGGTTAAAATGGATTCGCCCCATACTTTTGTGCGTTGTGCCAACCTGTTACCACCTATGAGAGCGACCCTAAGGGGGGCACGGGGCGCGATATTTCCCTTCCGGATACGAGCCGAGTCCATCGCGCGCCGCAACCATTACACTCTCCAGGGTCGCGGCAAATAACTCCGCCTCTTCCATTCCGGCACCTGATGCGTCTTTTCGGCGGCACAAAAAAATCCCCTGTCAGCTGAAACCTCCAGGAGATCGCTGGTGCCGAGGGTCGGACTTGAACCGACACGGTGGAAACCCACCCCGGGATTTTAAGTCCCGTGCGTCTGCCATTCCGCCACCCCGGCGTAAAATGAAAATGGAGCGGAAGACGGGATTCGAACCCGCGACCCCCGCCTTGGCAAGGCGGTGCTCTACCCCTGAGCCACTTCCGCTCGCAGATGGTGGTTCGGGACGGAATCGAACCGCCGACACGAGGATTTTCAGTCCTCTGCTCTACCAACTGAGCTACCGAACCACATTACATTTGACGACGATGTTGATTATACCACGCATCCCTTTCCGGATCAAGGTTTTTTTCGGCGGGATCGCCTTTGACCGCTCGTCCGAGGGACAGTTAATATTTTATCCGCCTCCGTCAGGGAAGTCAAGGGCCCCGTGCGCAAATCCTCCCGATGAATCAGGATCCCCCCTTCATCAGCCGCCGATTGGGGCCTTCCACCAGGTACACGTCCACGTAATGGCGGATCCGTTCCATGATTCGCCGGGCTTTGGCCCGTTCGGTCCCTCCCCGGTGAGAGTGAGCCAGGTGATCTTCCAGCTCCTCCAGATCCAGGTTTGACGTATAAACCACGGGCAATCCCTCGGTCACCCGGTATTGCAAAATCGAACCCAACACCTCATCCCGGGTCCAGGGGGTGAGGGTTTCGGCGCCGATATCGTCCAGAATCAGAACGCTCGCCTTTTTCAACCGGTCCAGCTTCTCGCCCAGGGATCCCTCCTGGATGGAATCGCGCATCTCCCGCATGAAGTCCGGCACGTACACCATCAGGGAATCCACGTTGTGTCGCACCAGTTCCCGGGTCATCGCTCCGGCGATTCGGCTCTTTCCCACGCCGAAGGGGCCGTACAGATAGAGTCCCCGCTCCGGCTTTCCGTCGGCAAAGGCATTGCAGAAGCGAATGGCCGCCCGGATCGCCGCGGTTCTCCCCGCGTCGGGAATGATCGTTTCAAAGGTGGCGGACAGAATGTCGCGCGGGATGTAATGGCTGCGGATCAGTCGGTTCCGCTTCTCCTCCTCCATTCTCGCCTTCAGCTTGTCGCAGGGTTTCATAACCAAATCCACATAACCGCCGGAGTACACGAGTCTTCCCGCATGCCCCCGCACCAGATTGGGACAGTTGTCCAGACCGGGGCATTTGGCGCAATTCTCCTGTTCCTGGACAAACTGGCGCACCCGGGCGAGGGAGCGAACCAACGTCTTCTTGGTTACCTGCGGGTGATCCCGCAAAAACTGAGCGACCGCCGGATGGGACATCCACGACTGAACGCGGGCCTCCATCCCCTTTCGCCCGGGCATCCTTTTCATCCATTCACCCGTGTAGCGATCAATCCGGTTCATGTTGAACCCCTCTTTTCTTTGAACCGTTCACGCATGCGGTTCAATTCTTCCAGGATCTCCGCCTGCACCTTGGGATCCACTTCCGCCTGTTCCGTCTTTCCGCGTCTTTCCGCTTCCATCTGTTTGGCCACCGCCCGCGGCAGCTGTTCCGCGCCCGTTCCCTTTCGGGCGGAGCGATCCTTGGTCTGCCTCCGCTGCTGTTTCTGCTTCTTCCACTCCCAGTTTAGCTCTTTCTGCGCCAGATCGTAAGCCTCTTCAACCGTTTTCACTCCCCGGCGCTTCCAGTGGCCGGCGATTTTCTCCACCAGGGGACGTGGCAGCTTGTAATCGTGCGTGTACATCACGTACTCCAACAGAACATTGATTACGCCGAAAGGCAGTCCGTATTCGCGGACCAGTCGTTCCACCAGATCCATATCGGCGTCGGGGATGCGCATGCCGTTTTGAAAGTGGGACAAAAGTTCCAGGGGGGAGATGGAGGCCAACTCCTTCAGATGTCGCTTCAGGTGATCCTCCTCCTCCGTTGAGGCGGCCGATCCCTTGGCTTGTCCCCCCTTGACGGGAGGCTCCTTGCGCGAATCCGCGCGGGAAAAATCCCGGTTGATCACCACGGGGAGTGCCCCGAAACGGAAGCGATACTCGTTGCAGACGAAATTGCGAAGACGATCCAGATCGATTCGCCCATTGTAAGTCACATAGGGATTTTGCAGCGCCCGCAGGAGATCCCAATCGGTCAACTGGTACAGAAAGCGGATTTCCCTCAGCTGCATCTCCACTTCTTCCGTCCAGGCATCGGGATCGAGGACGGATTCCAACCGCATGCGGATCATGGCCAAATCGTCCTCTTCTGTGAAAAAAGAGGGCGGTTTCCCCTCCCGGGACACCGGTTCCACTCCGGGGTTCCACATCTTCTCGACGGAAGCCGCCGCGCTCACCTCCGCCGGGGAGAAGCTCCCAAACACCTGCTGGAACGACTTGGTCACATTTTTCCCCCTCTGTTCTTTCCGGTAAGCCCCCTCTCCCTCCAGCAACTTCCGCCGGATGGCCAGATACCGCTCTTTCCCCAGCCGGTTGTACAGGGCGATGCTGAGAACGTCGCTCTGGAAAAACTGTTCCGGACAGAGAGGGGGAACGATTTCGTACTCGTAGAGGCGCATCTCTCCCTTGTCCGAACGGTAGGTGTTGACCAGGCCCACTCCCTCCAGCCGGTAGCGGGCTTCCAGCAGGTCCTGCAGAGGCAGGGACAGAAGATTCATCAAATATAGATGGGAATGGACCTCGGAAGCACCCGCCCGGTGCAAGGGAATCTGGTAGGCCAAGGTGAGATACAGACCAATGGCCGCTGTTCCGACAATCGGTTGATACAGGTGCAACAGACTGCTCACATCCGCCGCGTGAATCGGCCGAAGTGTCCGGCTCCACCAGCCGTCGCGCGGCGTGCACTCCTTCCAGATCATCGAAGACATACCCGAAGCCTCCTCAACGTCCCTTTTCGGGTAAAACAGCAACCATCGGAAACCCTCCGGCCGTTCCGCCCTGTGAAAGGATTAAAACGGCCCGGAACCGTGATCATCCGGGCGGGAAACCCTCATCGGCGACGCACCAAAGGGGGATCCCACGGCTTTGAATGGGGTTCATCCGTCCGGGGAAGAATCGTTATCAGAAATCCGATCGCAAGGGGTCCTATTATTGTACCAATCCCCTTCCGGGTTGACAAACCGGGCTTTCTCCCGACGGTCTCTATTCTTTCCATCCATCTTTCTCTTTCACATCCGGAAGCGGCTTCCGGGACCGATTCAACAATTCTTCCAGTTCTTTCACAAACATGTTGATATCCCGGAACTGCCGGTATACGGAAGCAAATCGGACATAGGCCACCTCATCCACTTCCGCCAGCCCCTCCATCACCATCTCACCGATCTCCCGGGACGGCACCTCCGACCGCCCCTGCTCGCGCAGCTGGCGCTCGATCCGATCGACCAGTTGCTCCAACTTGTCCAGGGGCACGGTCCGCTTTTCGCACGCCCGAATCAGCCCGCGCAGCACCTTCTCCCGGCTGAATTCCTCCCGGCTCCCGTCCTTCTTGATCACCATGAGGGGCTTCACTTCCACCGTCTCAAAGGTGGTAAAGCGCCGTTCACAGCTTTCGCATTCGCGGCGTCGCCGTATCGATTTTCCTTCGTTGGCCGGGCGGGAATCCAGCACCCGGCTTCCCATCGATCCGCAATAGGGACATCTCATCCAACCATCCCTCCTTCATACTCATTGTATCCTCTTTCAGGGGTGCGCTGAAAACAAAAAAGTTCCCGCCCTTCAAGGCGACGGGAACTTGTCTCATAAACCTCCAAAATCCTGTTTACAATGCCACTTCCTGCTTGGTCCGCCCGGCCTCCTGCAGCCGGCCGATCAGTTTTACCAGATCGACCACGCGGCAGGAATATCCCCACTCGTTGTCATACCAAGCCAGGACCTTGACTTGCCGCTCCCCGGTCACCATGGTGGAGGGAGCGTCAACGATGGCGGAGTGTTCATTTCCGTTAAAGTCGGAGGAGACGAGCGGGGCGTCGCAATACTGGAGAATGCCCTTCATATGCGTTTCCGCCGCTCGCTTGAGGGCTTGGTTCACCTCTTCCGCCGACACCGGCACCGTCAGATCCGCCACCAGATCGACAACGGAAACATTGGGAGTGGGAACGCGCAAAGCGAGTCCGTTCAACCGCCCGGCCAACTCCGGCAACACCTTGCCGATCGCCTGGGCCGCACCCGTTTTGGTCGGAATGATCGATTGGGCGCACGCCCGGGCCCGGCGGAGATCCTTGTGGGGATTGTCCAGGTTTTTCTGGTCGTTGGTGTAAGAATGAACCGTCGTCATCAGTCCGTGTTCCACCCCGAAGGCCTCGTGCAGCACCTTGACCACGGGAGCGAGGCAATTGGTGGTGCAGGAGGCGTTGGAGAGAATGCGGTGCTTCTCCGGATCGTATGCGCTTTCATTGACTCCCATGACGATGGTGACATCCTCGTCCTTGCCGGGGGCCGTGATGACCACCTTCTTTGCACCGGCCTCCAGATGCTTCCCGGCCCCTTCCCGGTCCCGGAACTTCCCGGTGGCCTCCACCACCACGTCGACGTCCAAATCGCCCCAGGGAAGGCGGGAGGGATCCCGGTCGGAAAGCAGTTTCACCCTTTGGCCATTGACGGTGAATCCGTCCTCCTCCGCCACCACTTCTCCCTCGAACACCCCGTGTACCGTGTCATATTTGATCAGGTGGGCCAACGTCTCCGGTGGATAGCTGGCATTCACGGCAACCACCCGCATATCGTTCTCTCGCATCGCTCTGCGGAAAACCATTCGCCCGATTCGTCCAAATCCGTTGATGGCAACTCGAAGTGGCATGATTTTCCCCTTCCTCAATCAAAGTGAACATCAAAATACCCTCTTCTCATTATAAACAGTATGTCACATATTGCAATGCGACGACAAAATTTGCCTCACCGGGACAAAAACCGTCCCGTTGGACAAAAAAAGGGACGCATCCCTTCGCCTTCATTTTGATTGGCAAAAGGTACCTGCGCCCCCTGTTTTGGGGATTTCTTCGTTTTATCGAGACGCTACTGCGGCAGGGTGTAGGTCTCCTTGCTCTCGATCAGATGGCCGTAGAGGGTTCGGTACTTTTCATAGAAAAAGGTGACTCGGCGGATGTAGTGGCGCGTTTCCCCGTAAGGCACACCATTCAGATTCCGGCGGGTCCCGTCCCACCTTCCCTCCTTCAGCCATCGCTTTACATTGCCCGGTCCGGCATTGTAAGCGGCGATCGCCGCGATTTTGTTGCCTTCAAATTCCCGGACCAGACCGGATATGTACCAACTGCCCATATGTATGTTGACCGACGGTTCATACACCAAGTCGTAAAAGGCCGGGGAAAACTTGCCCTCCGAAATCACCCAGTCCACCGTTTCGGGCATCAGCTGCATCAATCCCTGGGCGCCCTTCGGTGACCGCTTTTGGGGATCAAACTTGCTCTCCACTCGGATGATGGCCATCACCAAAAACGGATCGGCACCAGTGGCTTCGGCGCTGTAAAGGATGTGCTCCTCAAATCTGAGGGGGTACATCCACTGGTTAAACAGCGGGGAAACCACCGACAAAAACAACAGCAAAAGGAGAAGAGCCAGGGCCATTCTCCGCTTTGACGGCAGGGCCATCACTGCGGGCTGGATCCATTTTCTGAGGTCAGGCATCGCCATAGATGATCAACCTGTCTTTCCGTTTCCTCCAGTGAGCCGGAATTGTCGATGAGGCAGTCCGCCATCCGCTTTTTCTCCTCGATCGGCATCTGGGCCCGGACCATGCGGAGCGCTTCCTCCTCCCCGATCCCCTCCCGCTCCATCAATCGGCGGATTTGAACCGATTCCGGGACATACACCACGATCACTTTTTCCACCCAATCGGTCAGTCTGCTCTCATAGAGAAGGGGAATGTCAAACACGATGACCCTTCCCGGGCGCTCCCGTTCCAGGAATTTTGCCTGCTCCAGCATTCTCTCCCGGATCAGGGGATGCAGAATTCCGTTCAAATCCCTGCGGGCCTGGGGATCGCGGAAAACCACATCCCGAAGGGCCTTCCGGTCGAGATAACCGTCAGGTCGAAGGATCCGATCGCCGAAGCGCTCCCGGATCCGCCTCCATCCCGGCGTATGGGGCTCCACCACCTCCCGGGCCACTTGATCGGCGTCGACGATCGCCGCTCCTCGAGTTTGCAGCATCCGGGAAACGGTGCTTTTGCCCGTCGCTATTCCACCGGTCAATCCGATGCGCATCCCGATCGCTCCCCTCCTTCCCTCTTGCCCGATATATGAGAAATCATAACACGGTTTCGGGAACAAAATCCAATTCCATTCCCGAAAAAATGAGGACGAAACGTCTCGCACCCCCGTTCACCGGCGCTTTTCCGCCTCCCGCCGCTCCCCGCTCCCGGCCATGGCCACCAATTGCCCATCCCGGAAGACGATCAGGGTGTCGCTGGCGCCCACTTCTCCGGCATAGCGAAGGGCGCGGATTTCCCCCTCCCGCTCAAACCACCGGCCGATCCGCCCCGTCTCCAGGATACGGGGAACCTCCTCCCGCACGCGACTCCCCCAATCCCGCAAAAGGACGGCCGCGTCATCCAGGTCCCATCCGGACAGATCCATCTCCGTCAGGATGATTGCCGCACACAAGACATCCTCCAGGGAAACCCTTCCCAGGGAACCGGCACAGATCAGACGGACCGTGTCCGTCGTCACCTCCTGCAGATATCGGGCCACCGCCGGAGCGTTGCGAATGCAGGCGATCAGCAGCTCATCGGCGGTTCGGGCGCGGTGGATGGCCCGGGTTCCGTTGGAAGTGAGGTATACCACATCCTTTCCCTTCACCTTCTCCGGAGGGTACTCATCGGGAAAGGGGCCGCAGTGAAATCCCTCGATCCGAAATCCCCCTTCTTCTCCTCCGGTCAACAGATGGCGGGCATCCAGCTCCTCCGCAAGCCGGCGGGCCTCCTCCAGACTGCCGGTGGGAAACACCCTGCGGGGTCCCCCTTCGATGATCTTTAGCAGCGTCGTGGTCGCCAGACAAACATCCATGACGACGGCGGTCGATCCCTTGAGGGCCGTCTCCTCAATCTCTTCCTTTTTCATCCATATGCGGATCTTTTTCGGCAACGAACTCATCTCCCGTTGAAGGATTTCCCGTCTACCCTCTCTTTCCCTTGGAGGGACAAGACAAAAACGTCTTCCTTTCGGGCTCCCGCACAAAAGGGTGCAACCCGGACATCAAGGTTGCACCCCTCGAGGAACCCCCGACCGAGAATTTTTTTATGAGAATGTCGCTCCCTTTTGCTCCCCACCCTTTTGTTCATCCTGATCGGGACTTCCGGGACCGCGTCCGCCGCATAAGGGTTTGATCACCGGCTTTCACCTCCTTTCAAGGCGATGAAACGGGGACCTGCTTTCGTTTGCGCCTCGTGTCCCGGCGGTATCCCCCGATCCGGCGGCTCTCCGTCAATCCGTAGAATGTATATGCGGAACGTCCATAAAAATCCCCGGGCATTTCCCGGAGGGAGGACGCTATCCCCATCGGATCCCGGCGTACCGGGCGACGGAAGGCCGGATTCCTCCTGCATCCGGGAGACGGACCGGCTCCTTCATCCAGGTTCCGATGATGGAAATCCCCGCGCATCCCATGGACCACATCGGGAGGAGATCCGTTTGGCCGAGAAGTCACACCGTCGGTTTGTGTGCGATTTCCCCTCACCGCTTGAAGGAGGCTGCTCCGTCGTCCACGAACAGGACGGAACCGTTCACAAAGGAGGCGTCGTCGCTGGCCAGAAACGCCACCGCTTTGGCAACCTCTTCGGGCTTTGCCACCCGGCCCCGCATTTGCGCCTTTTCCACCGTCCGCCACAGGTCGGGACGCTGTTTCCACGGGGCGACGATCTCCGTGTCCACCAGCCCCGGCGCGACGGCCACCACGCGGATATTGTACCGGGCCAGCTCCAAGGCCGCCGCCTTGGTCATCATCACCACGGCTCCCTTGCTGGCGTGATAGGGAAAATGCCTCCGATCCGCAAAAAACCCGTACACGGAAGCGGTGTTGATGATGACGCCCCCCTTCTCCTTCATGGCATTGCCCGCCTCCTTGATCCCGTAAAAAACCCCGTGCTGGTTGACGGCAACGGTCCGGTGGTACTCCTTCGGAGGCATGTCCAGGACGGAAACGGGCGGATTGCCGATCCCGGCATTGTTGAACATGATGTCCAACCTTCCGAAGGAGCGGAGCGTCTCCTTCACCAGCCCCTCCACGCTTTCATAATCGGAGGTGTCCGCATGGATGAAGCGGGCCCGGTTTGGAAATCGTACATCACCGCGTCGGCGTCGTTGTTTCCGAAAAACCATGAAGCGGCCAATCCCGCCATCCGACGGTATTTGGCATCTCCCGTAGCCTCTCCCACGGCGATCAGCCCTTGAACCATCCGGTTGGCCCCGTAGGCGATTTGCTCGTAGTAAGAGGGAGTGGGGGCCATCTCCTTGATCATCCCGGATGTGAGCAGATGAGCGTAAATCCCCTCCGCCGCTTTCCGGGCGGATTCAATGTAGTCCCTGCGGTTCAGCACCTTTCCCGCCCTCGCCAACGCCATCGGCTGGGAGCTTCCCCAGGTGTGCCAGAGCTGGACGGAACCGCTCCAGTCCATGTGAGCCCGGTAGGGGTATTCGGAAAAGGTCCCCAACTGATACCGGGACAATCCATCCCCCAGCTTCACCATGGAGTCCGCGATTTCGGGCAGAGGCTCCGCCCGGTAAAACTCCGTCAGCCCCAGCAGGGCGTTGGAAAAGGCGTCAAATTCGTCGATCCAGGCGGGAACTTTTTGACCGTGGATCCGTCGGTATTTTCCGTAATCCGGGCCGATCTTCCGCTGCAGGGCCTCGTTGGCCAGCAGGAACCGCTCCCTGAGCTCCGCGGCATAGGCGGGATCTTCCTTGCGGAACACCCGGTAACCGTTCCCCAAAGCCCACATGGCGCGAGAGGCCCACCAGCTCATGGATTTGCGGCTGGTCGGTCCGTCCCGGTTGATGGAATAATCCTCCCGGACGAAATTATAGAATTCTCCGTCCTCGGCCTGCATGTGCAGGACAAAATTGAGAGCCTTCCGCGCCCTCTCCAGACTCTTCCGGTCTCCGGTACGCTCATAATCCGTGAGATACACCACCGCCGCCCGGGCCGTGTCATCGACACAGCCGATCCCTTCCTCGCCGGCATCCACCCATCCGTAATCCGGGTACTCCGAGTAGATCCGGGTCACCGCCATCTCCCGACCTCCCAGGGTCACCTCATCCTGCAGATGATTGAGGTGGTCCAGGTTGATCATCCTGCGGTAAAGGGATTCGCGTTCCGCATTCCCGGACGGCTTTGCGGCGGCCGGAAAAACGGAACCGACCGCCAACAGCACACCGGCCACCGCACCGGCGACAAGCCTTCTCAGGGACAAGTCCCTTCACCCCCTCTACGGACGGTAAATGGCCACACCGATGTGGGAGTCCGCCATTCCGTAGTACAGATACCAGGCGCCCCGGAACTCCACCAGCCCCTCCAGAAAGACGACGTTGTCCACCTGGCCTTCCGTCTCGGCCAGGGATTCCGGGGCGAAAAAGCTGGATTCCGTCCGCCGGATCACCTGTGCCGGATTTTCCCGGGAGAACAGCACCTGCCCCGCCTCATAGCGGACGGGAAAGGCGTGGATGTTCCCGGTTCCGCTCCTTCCGCTCTCGCCCAGTTTCCGGGCTCCATTGTAAATCAGGAGAATCCCTTCATCCGTCAGGAGGGGCTGGGGACCCGGTTCCACCAGCAAACTGTCGAAGTCGGCGGGATTTTCACGGGGTCTGAGAACCGGCTCCTCCACGGGCTCCCAATGGATCGCGTCGTCGGAAAAGGCGATCCAGATGCAGCTGTCCCCGAAATACATGACGTATTTGCCGTTGATCTTCTCCGGAAGAATCGCTCCGGATTTGGACCATTCCCGGGCCTGGTCCCCTTCCCATCCCGGGAACACGATCCCGTGCTTTTCCCAGTTGACCAAATCCTTGGATGTGGCCAGGCACATCCGGGCGTTTTTTCCGTCATAGGCCGTATAGGTCATATAATAGGTGTCCCCGATCTGGGTCACCCGGGGATCTTCGCACCCGCCGTCCGCCTCATAGGGCTCCGTCGGAATCAGAACCGGTTCGGGATGGCGTTCAAAGCGGATCCCGTCTTCGCTCACCGCCAGACCGATGCGGGAAGTCCCGTTCCACTTCCCCATCCCGGTGCGATCCTCCGCCCGGTACAACAGGTGCACCTTGCCATCCTTCACAACAGCGGCCGGATTGAACACATCCTTGGATTCCCATCCCTCTCCCCGAGGGGACAAAATCGGGTTGGATTCATGCTTCACAAATGATCCGAAAGGAAAAAGAATCGATGATTTCGACACCTGCAATCACTCCTCAATTTTCCCAGGTTTCAGTCTGATCGGGCCAAATCGGAAGATGGCGGTTCACTCCGACCGCTTCGCCCATAACGCGGCGGCTCCGATCACTCCGGCATCCTCTCCCAGTTTCGCCGGAAGGAGCTCAAAGGTTCCCGCAAAGGACGGCATCAGGCAGGCTCGGACCCTTTCCCGGAGGGAAGGGAACAGCACGTCCCCGGCGCTGGCCACCCCGCCCCCGATCACGATGGCCCGGGGATTGAATAGGTGGATGATGTTGGAAATTCCGATGGCGAGATAGCGGACCGTTTCGCTGATGATCCTCGATGCGTCCTCGTCGCCTTCCCGGCATGCGGCGAAAACGTGTTCCGCGCGGGGGGCGCTCCCGCCGCTCAATTCCCTGATCCGACGGTTTCCCTTCCGCACCACCTCCGCCCCCGCCCGGGCGATCGCCGTCCCCGACGCCATCGCCTCGAGACACCCCCTTCGTCCGCAACCGCAGGGGGCTCCCCCGGGATCCACGATCGTATGGCCGATCTCTCCGGCGTAAGTGTCGGCTCCCCGATACAGGCGCCCGTCCAAAACCATTCCGCCGCCGATGCCGGTGCTCACCGTGATGTAGATCATCGGATCCGCCCCCCGGCCCGCTCCCATCAGATATTCTCCCCAGGCGGCGGCGTTGGCGTCGTTTTCCACCCGGACAGGCACGCCGAAGCGCTCCTCCAGCCGATCTTTCAGAGGAACCCGGTCCCAGCCGGGCAGGTTGGGCGGGGAGAGAACCACCCCGGTGCGGGCATTCAAAGGCCCCGGGCAAGCAATGCCGATCCCCTCCACGCTTTCTTCCCCCATCACTTGCTCAATCCCCTGGCAAATCCGTTCGATCACGCTGGCGGGCCCTTCGGCGGCTCGGGTATCCGTCCGAAACCGCCGGCTCAGGGAGCCGTCGGGCTCCACCCGGGCGGCGGCGATTTTGGTGCCACCCACATCCACGCCGATGCATCGGCCCATCACAAACGACATGGCATCCAACCTCCCGACTCGTCTGCAATCCTTGATTCAACCTCGTGATACGATGTCTCTCATCCCCGGGGTGCCGGAGGGGAACCGCTCCCCTCCGATGAAGAAGATCGCCCTTTGGATCGAAATCCGGGACCGCTTCGGGTTCAGCCCTTCATCCCGGTGTTGCTGATGCTTTCGATAAAATACCGCTGGAAGAAGAGATAAAGGAGTACGACGGGAAGGGCGAGAATGGTGGTCACTGCCATAATACTCCCCCACTGCCCTCCTTGACCCTCCAGCCCGAACAGGGTGGCCGCCTGGGCCAGGGGCATCATCTCCTGGTCCCGGGTCACCAAAAGGGGCCACAACAGGTCGTTCCACGGTCCCATAAAGGTGAGGATCGCCACCGTAATCATCGCCGGTCTGGACAGGGGCAGCATGACCCGGAACAGGATCTGCAATTCCCCGGCTCCGTCAATCCGGGCCGCATCGATCAGCTCCTGGGGAACGGTACGGAAGAACTGCCGGAAAATGAAGATGCCCAGGGCATTGACGGAGACCGGAAAAATCAGTCCGGCGTAGGAGTTCATCCATCCCAGCTTGACCACGATTACATACAGGGGAATCATCAGCAGCTGAAAAGGGATCATCATCGTCAGGAGGACGACGGAGAACAGCGCGTCCCTTCCCCAAAACTTGAGCCGGGCCAAGGCATAGCCGGCCATCGAGGTCACCACGAGGGTGATCAGGGTGACGCCGCCGGCGAAGAGAAAACTGTTGAACAGCGACCTTCCCACCGGGATCCGGTCCAGCATGTAAGTGTAACTTTGAAACGTGATCTCCGAAGGAATCAAATTGAGGTCAAACACTTCCCGGGGCGTTTTAATCGAGGCCAACACCATCCAGTAGAAGGGAAAGATGAAAAGGACGGCACCGGCCAGCAGCACCAGGTAGAAAAGCCCCGTTTTCAACCACCTTCCAGGTCCGGCGTTCATCTCGATCTCCTCCCTCCTCGATCAATAGTAGGCATCCCGCTCCAGGATCTTCTTCTGCAAGAGGGACACGGTAAGGATGATCAGGGCCAGCGCCAGCCCGACGGTCGCGGCATACCCCATGTCCAGGCTTTGAAAGGCGTTTTTGTAGATGTACATCACCACGGACAGGGAACTGTTGGCCGGTCCGCCTCCGGTCATAATGAAGGGTTCGGTGAACAGCTGAAACCCGTTGATCGTAGACATGACCAGCACCAACAGCATCGCCGGATTCAACATGGGCAAGGTGATCCGGAAGAAGGTCTGAACCGGTCCCGACCCGTCGATCCGCGCCGCCTCGTACAGGGTTTTCGGGATGCTCTGCAGGCCGGCCAGAAAAATCACCACATAATACCCGAGGTTTTTCCAGGCGGCCACCCAGGCGAGGGAAGGAATGGACCAGGTTTCGCTGGTCAGCCAGGGTATGGGGCCGATTCCGAACCACCCCAGCACTTCGTTGATGATCCCGTCGTCCGTCGACAGCATCCACGACCAGAGAAAGGAGATCACGACCCCGGAGGTAACCACCGGGAGAAAGTAGGCCGCCCGGAAAAATCCCCTTCCCTTGATCGGCTGGTTCAGGGCGACGGCCAGCAGCAGGGCGATGACGATCTGTAGCGGGATGTTGATCAGAATGAAGCGGAAGGTGTTCCACAGGGCCTTGTAGAACAGTTCATCCCCGATCAGTCGACGGTAATTTTCCAACCCGACGAAGGGAATCTCCGGCGACACGATGTTCCAATCGTGAAAGGTGAGCCAGACGGAAAAGAAAATGGGATAGATCAAAAACACCGACAAAAACAACAGATAGGGCGCGATCAGAAGATAGGCGGATCGGACGCTCCGTTTCAACCGTTGTCACCTCCCGGCAAGTCTCCGGGGAGGGATTTCCCTCCCCGGGACTCTTCACGCGTATAAAGAAGTCCCCCGGGCCGAGAAGACTGGGGGACCCATTCTTCTGAACGGAACCATCCGTCAGCCCCGTCATCTCTTAAGAAGTTGGTTGACTTTCTTTTCCGCCTCGGCCAGGGCCTCCTTCGGAGACTTCTTCCCCAGCACCGCCGACTGTTGATATTCCAGGGACAAGGCGTCGAAGATATCCGTCAGCTTATCCGAATCATCCGTCGCCCGGGTGTAGGGGGCCTGTTTGGCAAAGGCCTTGAGCGCCGGATTCTCCTCAAAGAACTTTTTCGTATCCGGATCCTGATCGATCCCTTTGCGGAAGGGGATTTGCTGGGTCATCTCCAGGAATTTGCGATCGTTCTCTTTGCTGATCAGGAACTTGGCGAACTCCCAGGCTTCCTTGGGATGCTTGGTCGTGCTGAAAATTCCGATGTTTTTCGGATCGCCGTAGGTGATTACCTCTTTCCCATCCTGACCGTCGGGAACCGGGATCGGAGCGACGCCGATCTCCATGTCCGGCGCCTGTTTCTTCAGATCCGGCAAAGCGAAGGGGCCGGTGATGGTCATGGAGACCTTTCCTTTGGCCAAGAGATTTTCCTTGTAGGTGGAATTGGGAGCCAATTTTTCTTCGAAGAGGGTGCGGAACAATTTGACGATCTCCAATCCGGCTTCATTGTTGAAGGCCGCCTTGCCGTCCTTCAGCAGCGTCTCTCCCCCCGTAGCCGCCAAATAGAAGGGGTAGAAATCGAAAAACCGCTGCCACCAGGTTTGTTCCACGTTGGGGTTGATCGCCCAGACATCCGGCTTCCCGTCGCCGTTCTTGTCGCGGGTCAGCTTTCTGGCCGCCTCCAGGAACTTGGAATAGGTGCCGATGTCCGGATTCTCCGGATCCAACCCCACTTCCTCGAAGTGTTTTTTGTTGTAAAGGATCATGACGGGATTGCCCTTCCAGGGGATCTGATAGAGATGCCCGTCGGCGGACTTGAAGGCTTCCACGGTCTCCTTCGGGGTCCGTTCCGAGATATATTCCATCGCCCCTTCAATCTCGTCGATGGCCAGCATCCCTCCGGCTTCCACAAACTGCCCCAACGCCCCCGGATTGATGTTGGAGGTGATGTCCGGAGTGGTTCCCGCGGCGATGGAGGTCAGGATGACCTCCTCCGAAGAACGGCTGGCGGGAAGCGGCTCCATCTTCACCTGGATGTCGGGGTGCTTTTCGTTCCACTCCTTGACCACTTCCTTGGCAAATTCCACTTCCGAGGGGTTGGCCGCGGGCCAGTAGGTCAGCTCCACTTTCCCTCCGCCTTCCCCTTGGGAAGAACAGGCCGTCTGGACCAACACCAACAGCAATGCGGCACACAAGATCAACGCTTTTCTCATGCTTCTCCCTCCCTGTCAGAGATGCAGGGTAAAAAGATCCTCCATCATCAAAGCGGCGGCACCGATCAACGAAGCGTCTTCACCCAGCTCCCCGGGAACGACCGACACACGGTCCCTCAGCACGGATACGACGCGCTTCCGGGTGATGTCGGCGGCGATCTCCACCATCTTCGGATACGCCCGGACCATCTTCCCGCCGATGATCACCTTCTCCGGGGCGAAGGAGTTGAGAACGCCGGTGAGGCCGATGCCCAGCATCCGGGCGGAATCGTCAAAAATGCGACAGGTCAGATCATCCCTTTCCCGAATGGCCTTCAGCACCACGGGAAGGGTGATCGACTCCGCGTCCTCCGGATAGGCGCTGCTCACCGCCCCCCGGCGGAGCTCCCGCTCCACCCTTCGCACGATGGCCAATCCGGAAGCCATCGCCTCCAGACACCCGTAATTGCCGCAGTTGCAGCGAAACCCGTCGATATCCACCGTAACATGGCCGATCTCTCCCGCCCCGAACAGGCTCCCCTGATACAGGGAACCCCCGATGACGATGCCGCCTCCGATTCCTTCCCCGACGAGAATGTAAATCAGGTTTTCCACATCTCTGCCCGCCCCGCGCCACCTTTCCCCCAGGGCGGACAGGTTGGCATCCTTCTCCACCTTGACCGGAATCTTCAGGGCATCCTCCATCAGATCCTTGAAGGGAACGACGTCCCAGGGAAGGTTCGGAGGATGAAAGATTTCCCCGGTTTGGGCGTTGACGGGTCCCGGCGTGGAAACCCCGCAACCGATGATTTTTCCTTCATCCACCCCGGATTCCTTCACCAGCTCGCGAAACGCCCGGGCGGCGAGCAATGTGTAATCCCGGGGTTTTTTCCCCGGAGGTGCCGGCAAGCGCCGCTCGCCGACGATCCGGGTGTGGACATCCATGAGAGCCACCCGGATCTCCTCCACCGACACGTCCACCGCCACCACATAAAGGGCATCCGAGTTGAGGGCATAGAGGACGGGTCTCCGGCCCCCGCTGGATTTCCCTTCCCCTTGGGGAATGATGATACCCGAGGACTCCAGATCCCTTACAATTTTGGACACGGCGGCAAAGGTAAGCCGGGTGTGCTCCGCAATCTCCGACTTCGTCAAGGGGCCCAACGTGCGAAACAGATCCAGCACCTGCGTTCGGTTCACTTGTTTCACCAAATGGTGATCTCCGCGAAGCAGTCGCATCACCTCCAATTTATAAACTGAGTTGAATAAGAAACGGAATAAATGAGGATGAAAGCGCACCCAAAACGGAATCAAACGGCGAGTTCGCTAATGATATTAAACTTCATTGAATAAGTTTTCGAGACCATTATACCAAATTCCTCCCCGTTTCTGAATAAAAATATTTTTTTGCGTGCAACGGGATCACGGTCCCGGGGTGGTCAAAGAAAAGCAAAAAGCCTTCCCTCTCAGGAAGGCTTCTCCCCATCGGCCTCACCGTTGGCATTTCGGACAGAGGTGCGTTCCCCTTCCGGCGACCACCTGGCGCCGAATGGGCTCCCCGCACCGGGGGCAGGGCTCTCCCCGGCGCCCGTACACCTGGATTTGCAGCTGAAACATGCCCATCTCCCCGTTCCCGTCCACATAAGAACGGACGGTGGAGCCCCCCGCCTCCACGGCCTTTGCCAGCGTGGAGCGGATGCTCCTGAACAGCCGCTCCACCTCTTCGTCGGAGAGGGACGGCACGGGACGCTCGGGATGGAGACCCGCTTCAAACAGCGCTTCGTCCACGTAAATGTTTCCCAATCCGCTCAGAAACTCCTGGTTGAGAAGAAGGGCCTTCAGCCGGGTGGTTCTGCCGGCCATCCTCTCCCGAAATTGTTCCCATGTGAATTCCTCGGACAGGGGTTCCGGCCCCAGTTTGTTCAGCGGAGGATGTCGTTCCTCCTCCCCCCGCCGAAACAGATGCATCGTTCCGAACTGGCGGACGTCCCGGTATCTCAGATCGGTTCCGTCCGTAAAGCGGAACACGACGTGGGTGTGCTTTTCCAGCGGTTCCTCCCGCGGAAGGAGCCGGTATCTGCCCTCCATGCGCATGTGGGACACCAGCACCCAGGGATCGAAAAAGATCTTGAGAAACTTTCCCCTCCGGCCCAGTCCCGTTACCTTCCTCCCGCGCAGCCGCTCAACAAACAGATCGACATCGGGCGGTTCCTTGACGATTTTCGGCAGGAACACATCCACGTCCTCAACAGTTTTTCCGACAATCAACCGCTTCAGGGTCCGTTTCACCGTTTCCACTTCTGGCAGCTCCGGCAAGACCATTCCTCCTGTCACTTGGCTTCGTACCAGGTTTGTCCCGTGTGGATGTCCACCTTCAGGGGTACGGACAGCGGAACGGCCTGCTCCATCACGCTCCTCACCAGGCTTTTCATCTCCTCCAGTTCCTCCTCGGGCACTTCAAAGATCAGCTCGTCATGGACCTGCAGGAGCATGCGGCTTTGCACGCGCCGCTTCTCCATCTCCCGGTGGAGTCGGACCATGGCCGTCTTGATGATGTCCGCCGCCGATCCCTGGATCGGCGTGTTCATCGCCGTTCGTTCGGCAAAGCTGCGGCGGTTGTAGTTGCGGGAACGGATCTCGGGAAGGTACCGGCGCCGGTTGAGCATCGTGGTGACATAACCGTCCTTCCGCGCCTGCTCCACCACGCGGTCCATGTATTCCTTCACGCCGGGGTAGCTTCGGAAGTAGCGATCGATAAACTGCGCCGCCACCTTGCGGGGAATGTTCAGGTTTTGGGACAATCCGTAATCGCTGATGCCGTAGATGATCCCGAAATTGACCGCCTTGGCCTGCCGGCGCATGAGGGAGGTCACCTCGTCCTCCGGAACGCCGAACACATCCATCGCCGTCTTCGTGTGGATGTCCATGTCCTCCGAGAACGCCCTCTTCAGGGACTCGTCTCCCGAAAGATGGGCCAAAACCCTAAGCTCGATCTGGGAATAGTCGGCGGAAAGGATCTGCCAACCCGCCTCCGACGGAACGAACACCTGCCGAATCCGCCGCCCCTCCTCCAGCCGGATCGGGATATTCTGCAGGTTCGGCTCCGTGCTGCTGAGCCTCCCCGTCGCCGTGATCGTCTGGTTGAAGCGGGTGTGGATCTTTCCGGATTTCGGGTCGATCTCCTTGAGCAGCCCCTCCACATAGGTGGAGATCAGCTTCATGATCTGCCGGTAATGAAGGATCTTCTCGACAATTTCGTGTTGAGACGCCAGCTTCTCCAACACGTCGGCGCTGGTGGAATAGCCCGTCTTGGTCTTTTTCAGCACGGGCAGCCCCAGTTTGTCGTACAGGATCTCCGCCAACTGCTTGGGGGAATTGATGTTGAATTCGGCCCCCGCCAGTTCGTAGATCTGCCGGGTCAGCGCCTCCGCCTGTTCCTTCAGCTCCTCGCCCAGATCCAGCAACCGGTCCCGGTCCACCCGGACCCCGTGCAGCTCCATTCTGGCCAACACCTGGGAAAGGGGCAGCTCCGTCTCGAACAGCAGGGACTCCATGCCGGTCTCCCGGACTTCCTCCCTGAGCAGGGGATCAAGGCGCTTCAGCGCTTCCGCCTTGCGGGCCAGGTGTTCTGCCAGCTCCTTTTCCCCCGGAAGCCGGCGCTTCGCTCCTTTCCCGTACACCTCTTCGTCCGAGGGAAGCGATCCGTCCATCTTTCGCTTGACCATGTCGCTCAGGCTGTGCCCCGATTCGGAGGGATCCAGCAGGTAGGAAGCCAGAAGCGCATCGAAGGTCAATCCGTTGACGTCGAATCCCTGCCGCTCCAGGACCACCCGAAGCCGCTTGCCGTCGAAGGCGGTCTTTTCCCTTCCTTCGTCGGCCAGAAAGCGGCGGAGGGCTTCCCATTCCCGGGCGGTGCGCCAGGGAACATACAGGTGGGTCTCCCCGTCGGAAAGGGCCAGACCGATGATCTCCGCCCGGTGGTAATTTTCCCCGTCCGTCTCCAGCCAGAGGGAGAGGAAGGAGCTTTCCAGAAAATCATTCCACCGGTCCCGGTCCTCGGGTTCCACAATGTGAACTTCCACTTCCCTCAGTTTCCGGGGCGTACCCGTACCCGACTCCTCCCCGCCGATCCGCTCCAGGAGGGACTTGAACTCCAGCTGTTCAAAGATGGAAGCGACGCGGCCCCGGTCATACCCCTCGTAGCGGGTATCCTCCACGGAAAAGCCGAGGGGAACGTCGCAGTAAATAGTGGCCAAATCCTTGCTCATCCGGGCCTGCCGGCCGTGTTCCTTCACCCGCTCCCGCAGCTTTCCGGTCAATTCGTCGACCTTGTCCAGCACCTCTTCAACGGAGCCGAACCGGTGCAGAAGCTTGAGGGCGGTCTTTTCCCCCACTCCCGGAATCCCGGGGATATTGTCCGAGGCGTCTCCCATCAGCCCCTTCAAGTCGACGATCTGCGCCGGGGTCAATTGATACTTTTTCCAAACCGCTTCCCGGTCGTACCGCTCCCCCTCTGTCACGCCTTTCCGGGTGAGGAGCAGGGTCACCCGGTCCGTCACCAGTTGCAGCAGATCCTTATCTCCGGTGACGATCAGGGCATTCATCCCTTTTTCCTCGGCGCTTTTGGCCAGCGTGCCGATGATGTCGTCCGCCTCGTACCCCTCCGCCTCAAAGTGGCGGATGCCGAAGGCATCCAGGACTTCGCGGATCAGCGGCAATTGTTCGGACAACTCGGCGGGAGTCTGGGCGCGCGTTCCCTTGTATTCCTGATAATCGCTGTGCCGAAAGGTGATCCGCCCGGCATCGAAAGCCACCAGCATGTGGGTGGGCTTCTCTTCCTCCAGCACCTTCATCAGCATCATGGTAAAACCGTACACCGCATTGGTGTGAACGCCCTTCCCGTTGGTCAGGAGGGGCAGGGCGTAGAAGGCCCGAAAAGCGATACTGTTCCCGTCGATCAAAACCAGTTTATCCATAACCATCCTCCGTCCGAACCGGTTCCATAATCTATCCGATGGGCATCGGGGCGGGGCACCGAACACTTCATCGCGAATCAAGCCTATTGTATCACGAGGGTTCTTCCGTATCCAGCCGATCCCCGTGACGGGCAAGGCAAAACCCCCGGGTCTTTTCCCCGGGGGTTGCAATCCCGGACGGCCTCCGTTGCCGCTCCGCATCAATCCTCATATCTGGCAATTTCGATGAGAATCTGATCCGGATCGGGAATAAAAGGAAAGGTCTTTTCCGGATCGGAAACCGTCCAGATGATCGCGGCGGCTGATCACTTTCGATCAGTCCTCTCCGCCGATATCGAAATCCCCAAACAAATCGCCGACATCTTCGAAGGCTTCACCCAATTCCTCAACGGCCTCCCCCGTCTCTTCCATCAGCTCGGAGAGAACCAGGCCTCCCAACATCCCGGCGGCCAGTCCGCCGATCGCTCCCCCGTATTTGGAAAAGGTCTGGTGCGGATGGGCACGATGGCCAAACCGAAATCCGGAAAACCTCTCGGGATTTTCCACCATTTCCCCGATCAGCCCCCGGAGATGTCCGGCCAAAGCGGATTCATCCTCCAGCAACGAATTCTCCAGCAGAACCTCCCTTTTCAATTCCTTCTCACGGCCGAAAAGGGTGCGGAGATCCACCTCCAGGAGCAGCCGGATGCCGTCTTCCTCGAGGGCGGCCACGAATTCCAGTTCCTCGATCCGCTCCCTCATGAAATCGGTCGGGAAAAATTCAAACTCCTGCACGTATCCGTCAAAGGAGCGGGAATCGTGCTTCTCCCGGAATCCGAGACTCCCCAGGGCCCTCAAGACACGGTTCAACCTCTCGGGCGGAAGAATACGAACGGGATCCCGGTCCGAATGGTCGATCCCGTCGGCGATATCCAGGCGGGTGACAAAATCGTACCGGACCGCATTCCCCGAAACGGGGAGGTTATTGGGCAGGGTGAAGGTGAAGGGAAGCACCTTTTTCTCCGAAGGCGCGACGCGAAAGGGGGTGTGGAAGGAGGCGGTTTCGACGGAGTGGGAGAACACCCGCTCCTTCGCCCGGACGCTCATGACCAGGTCCACATCGATCTTGTTGATGTGCTGTTCGACCGTTCCCCCTTCGACCAGGATCTGCCCTTCCACCGTATCTCCCAGCGTGTATTCATCCCTGTTCAAGAGCAGATTCACCGTGGCGGAACCGACGCCCAGCTTGGCCAAGACTCGCTTGAACATTTCCACCCTCCCTGTATGTATCTGTTGCAAATTCTATTATAAGATCGGTTCTTCCCGGTGCATAGCCCCTTTGATACAGGCGATTTTTCAGCGCAGGGAGATACCGAAATCGCCGTCAGCATCACTTTTTGCCGCCTTTCAAAGCCGGCCCTCTCCGAATAAGAATCGTCCTGGTCAACCCTGAAATTTTTTTGGAATTTTTTATGGTGCTTTTCAGCACAATGCGGTGTAACTCTTTTATTCCCAAGAGATGGAATGGGGGATCAAATGAATAAGCGGTGGTTAAACCGATCCATGGCATTGGTGATGCTGCTCACCCTGGTCGCATGGCCCGGAGCAACGGATGCCCAAGCACCGCAAGGGGTGATGCCGATAAAGCGGGTGAGTTGGAAAACAGGCTGAAGAGGGTTCTACTCCGGAGGAATTGAACTTGTCCACGGGGAAAGCGGAGAGCCAATCCTTCAGTACCTTGACCTCCCTGCAACAGGAGGATGCCCAAACCAAGGACACTTATCCGGTAGAGGTGAATCCCCCGTAAAAATCGCCAATCAATGGGTGCCGCCGAAATACTCCTGTGATTTCATCAGCAAAGAAGAATGTCTTGAGAGACTGGTGTCGGAAATTGAGCAGAGAAGGTGTGATACCCAGACCCGCCAACAGCGAGTGTGACGAGTTTCCTTTTGCGTCCACCTGGCAAGGGTCCTATACCGAAGACGTCGGCAAATTTTCCGTTCGGTACATTGACGCGGATTCCAACCGGGCGGGAGGAAACTGGCTGGCGGCGTGGTATGCGTATGACCGGATATTGAACAACGATGTGTTCAATGTAAAAGTCGTTGAATAAGGCTTTCCCGCGATCCGACCGAAAAAACGCCCCCGCACCTCTGACGGCGGGGGCGTTCCTCTTTTTCAGTTCAAATCGGCCCGTTTGCCGGTTTCGATGTAGACGATGCTTTCAGCGACATTTGTGGCGTGGTCGGCGATCCGTTCCAGATAGCGGGCGACAAAGCTCAAGTGAAGGGCCGCTTCGGTAAACTGCTGTTTCTGGATCATCCGCTCCAGAAGCTCCTTTACCACGGTGTGATACAACCGGTCCACCTCGTCATCCCGATCGGCCAGCCGCTTGGACAGCTCCACGTTTCCGTCGATGTAGCTGTTGATCCCGTCGTGCACCATCTGCTGGGTGATCCGCGCCATCCGGGGGATGTCCTCCAGCTTTTTGAACAGCGGCTGTCCGCTTTCCACCAGCTGGATCGTCACCCGGGCGATGTTGCAGGCGTAGTCGGCCATCCGTTCCATGTCGGTGGCGATCTTCATCGCCGCGATCAACCGGCGCAGATCCTTGGCCACCGGTTGTTGAGTCACGATCAGCTTGGCGACCATGTCGTCAATCTGATTCTCCAGCTCGTCCAGCTCGGAATCGCTGTCCAAAACCTCCCGGGCCATCTTTTTGTCCAGGTTGACCAGCGACTTGACCGCCTTGTCGATGGCGACCTCCACCTTTTCCCCCATTTGCAGCAGCAGGTTTTTCACGTCCTGCAGGGACTGTTCAAACTGTCGGATCACCTGGGAAGCCTCCCCTCTCTCATCCGAAACGGCCGGTGATGTAATCCTCGGTCTCTTTCCGTTCCGGATTGGAGAACAGTTTATCCGTGTCGCTGTATTCCACCAGCACGCCGTTCAAGAAATAAGCCGTTTTGTCGGAGATCCGCGCGGCCTGTTGCATGTTGTGGGTGACGATGACGATGGTGTACTTCTTTTTCAAGTCCTGGAGCAGCTCCTCGATCTTCGCCGTGGAAATGGGATCGAGGGCGGACGTGGGTTCATCCATGAGGAGGATTTCGGGCTCCACCGCCAGCGCGCGGGCGATGCACAGGCGCTGCTGCTGGCCTCCGGACAGCCCCGTCGCGCGATCCTTCAGCCGGTCCTTCACCTCATCCCACAGGGCGGCCGCCCTCAGGCTTTTCTCCACGATTTCGTCCAGCCGCGCTTTGTTTCGGATCCCGTGGATGCGCGGCCCGTAAGCCACGTTGTCGTAGATGCTCTTCGGAAAGGGATTGGGTGCCTGAAACACCATCCCCACCCGCTTTCGGAGCATCTCCACGTCCACGTCCTTATGGTAAATATTTTCACCGTGAATCTCGACGGTTCCTTCTATGCGCACGCCCTCGATCATGTCGTTCATCCGGTTGAGCGTGCGCAGGAAAGTGGACTTTCCGCAACCGGAGGGGCCGATCAAAGCCGCGATGCTGTTTTCTTCGACGGTCATGCTGATGTCCTTCAGAGCGTGTTTATCCCCATAAAAGAGATTCAGATTGCAAACCTCGATCGCCGTTTGACCCACGTCCGATCTCCTCCCTTACACCTTCCGCTGAAACTTGTTGCGCAGGTAGATGGCCAAGGCGTTCATCGACAACAGGACCGCGAGCAGCACGATGATGGCGGCGGCGGCCAGTTCGTGAAATTCCGCTTTGGGCTGGCTCGTCCAGTTCCAGATTTGGATGGGCAACGCGGTAAACCCGTCAAAGGCGCTTCCCGGCGTGAAGGCGATAAACGTGACCGCCCCCACCATGATCAGCGGGGCCGTCTCCCCGATCGCTCGGGAGAGGGCCAATATCGTCCCCGTCAGGATGCCCGGAAAGGCGTAGGGAAGGACCACCTTTTGAATCGTCTGCCAACGGGTGGCTCCCATGGCGTAGGAGGCCTGGCGCAGCGATTGGGGCACGGCGGCGATCGCCTCCTGGGCGGCCACGATCACGATGGGCAGGACCAACAGGGTCAGCGTGAGCGCTCCCGCCAGCACGCTCTGCCCAAAAGCCAGCCAGCGCACGAACAGGGTCAACCCGAGGATTCCGTAAACGATGGAGGGAACGCCGGCCAAATTGCTGATATTGAGCTGGATAAACCGGCTAAGCCGCCCCTTTTGAGCGTATTCCTCCAGGTAAATGGCGGTGGCCACCCCGAACAGGAAGGTGAGGGGGGCCGTGATGGAGATCAGCCACAGGGATCCCCACAGGGCCGCTTTGATCCCCGCCCGCTCGGGAATGCGGGAAGCGAAGCGGTTGAAGAAATCGGCATCGATCCAGGACCATCCCTTGCGAATGATGTCCGCGAGGAGAAGGGCCAGCACGACAACGCCGACAAGGGTGGCCATCAGAAAGACCCCGTGAGCCAAACGGTTCTTCCACCGGCGAAAACGGATCCGGCCGGATGCTTCCCCCGATTTTCCCCGCTCCCGCTCCGATTTCGGTACCTCCTTCACTGCGATCTCCTCGGTGCTCATCAGTAATCCTCCTTGAAGCTCCGGGCGATGTATTGCGCCAAAAGATTCATTGCCAGAGTGAAGAGAAAGAGCGTCATGCCCACCGCATAAAGGGATTTGTATTGAATGCTCCCGTAGGCGATGTCCCCTGTGGCCGCCTGCACCATGTATGCCGTCATCGTCTGGATCGATTCCAGCATGTTGAAGGTGAGCACGGGGGTTGAACCGGCGGCGATGGTGACGATCATCGTCTCCCCGATGGCCCGGGAGAGGGCGAGAACGAAGGAGGAGACGATGCCGGACAACGCGGCAGGAACCACCACCCGAAGGGCCACTTCCAACTTCGTCGCGCCCAACGCATAGGCCGCGTGTCGAATGCTCCGGGGAACGGCCATCATCGCATCCTCGCTGAGGGATGCGATCAGGGGAATGATCATGATCCCCACGACGATGCTGGCGCTCAGCGCGTTAAAGGTGTCCAGATTGGGAATCCATTTTTTCAGCAGCGGGGTGACGAAGGTCAGGGCAAAAAAACCGTAGACGATAGTCGGAATTCCAGCCAAGACCTCCAAGACGGGTTTCAACACCCGTCGCACCCGGTCCGGTGCGTATTCGCTGAGATAAATGGCGCTGGCAAGACCGATCGGCATCGCCACGATCGCCGCCCCCGCGGTGACGAGCAGGGTCCCCGCCACCAGGGGAAGGACGCCGAATTTCTGCTGATCCCCGCTGAACAGCGCCGTCCACTCCGTTCCCGTGACAAATTCGATGATGGAAACTTCCTCAAAAAAGGAAGCCGTTTCAAACAGCAACGTCAAAAGGATGGCGAAGGTGGTGATCACGGACAAAAAAGCGCAGATCAAAAGAATCCTGGGGATGACCGACTCCACCGCATTTCGCCACGTCCGCGGCCTGCGAAAACGGCCGCCGGAAGCCGACAAGCCCTTGTTTGCAACCTGGGACATCCGACCGACTCCCCTCTCCTTTATCGATCACGAAAAAAGCGCGCTGCCCCGGCTAAGGGCCGGGGAGCGGAACGATTGGCTATCCTTTATTTTCCTTCCACCCGCTTCATGGACTCCTCGTAATCCGCATCCGGCAGCGGAATGTAACCCACTTCCTTGACCAGGTCCTTGGCAATTTCGATGTAGAACTTGACGAATTCCTTCACTTCCGGCCGCTCCATGGCTTTGTTGCTGACGTAGATGAAGACGGTCCGGGAGAGAGGAGAATAGGTTCCGTCGTTGATCGTCTGTTCGGTGGGCTCGACGGGGCCGTCGCCGCCGTCGATCTTCACCGCTTTCAATCGGTCCTTATTTTCCGTGTAGTAGGCGTATCCGAAGTAGCCGAGGGCGTATTTGTCCCCGGAGACCCCCTGAACCAGCACATTGTCATCTTCACTCGCCGTGTAATCCGTCCGGCTCTTCCCTTCTTCACCTACGATGGCCTCCGTAAAGTATCCGAAGGTGCCGGAAGCAGTGCCCGGGCCGTAAAGCTTGATCGGCTCCTTCGGCCACTCGGGACGGACGTCGCTCCAAAATTTCACCTTGCTGTCCGGCTCCCAAATCTTTTTCAGCTCGTCGACGGTCAATTCTTCCACAAAATCGTTGTCCTTGTTGACCACGACGGTGATTCCGTCGTATGCGGCGGGAATCTCGATCGGTTCAATGCCGTTTTCGGCGGCTTTTTTCTTTTCCTCATCCTTGATGGGACGGGAGGCGTCATTGATGTCCGTCTCGCCGGCCACCCATTTTTGAAACCCCCCGCCGGTTCCGGATTCCGATACGGTCACCTGCACCTGGGGATTTTCCACCATGAATTCCTCGGCGACCGCCTGGCTGATGGGATAGACGGTGCTGGATCCGTCGATTTTCACGGCGCCGGACAGGCCCTCACCGCCCCCTTCCGCCTTGTTGGATTGCCCGCAACCGGCCAGAAGGCCGACAGCAAGGACAATGGACCCGAAAAGAGCGACTCCGCGCTTGAACATCGGATGATGGCCCCCTCGAAAAGTGATGTGGTTCCTCATCACGTCCCACTATAACGTTTCTCTTTTGTCCCTTTATAAATGCATTGTAAAGTTTGTGTTAAGGGCCGAACTTCATCCGCACATGCAAAAGGGGTGCCGCTCCAAAAGTCTGAAGCGACACCCCGCATCCCCGTTATTCATCCTCTTTTTCTTTTTCTTTGAAGGGGAAGATCAGCTTGAATTCGGTTCCCTCTCCGACCCGGCTTTTCACCCGAATTTCCCCCCGATGCACCTCGACCAGGTGTTTCACGATCGCTAGTCCCAGGCCGGTTCCGCCCGACTCCCGGGAACGGGCTTTGTCGACGCGGTAAAAGCGTTCGAAGATCCGGGGCAGATCTTCCTCCGGAATCCCGATTCCCGTATCGGCCACGCGAATCCACCAGCGTTCCGCCTCCCGTCGCGCTTCCAAGGTCACCTTTCCCCCTTCCGGGGTGTAAGCCATGGCGTTGGTCAGCAGGTTGAGGAGAATTTGCCGGAAACGATCCTTGTCCACCAGGACGGTAAAGGATTCGGGGAGCACAATGTCGAGGGTAAGCTCCCGCTTTCGCATCTGCTCCTCTACCGTCTTCGTCGCCGACTCGATAATCTCGCCGACGGGAACCTTTTCCCATTTCAACTGCAGTTTGGATTCGATGCGGGAAAGGTCCAGAATATCGCTGACCAACCGTTGGAGGCGCAGGCTCTCGTCGTGGATGATCTGGAGGAATTCCCGGCACGTCTCCGGATCGTTCATCGCTCCGTCCAGCAGGGTTTCGGCAAATCCCCTCAGCGAAGTGATCGGGGTTTTCAGCTCGTGGGAGACATTGGCCACAAACTCCGAGCGCATTTTCTCCAGACGACGGATGGCCGTGATGTCGTGAAAAACGCCGACCAATCCCACCGTTCCCCTCTCACCCTCCATCGGCGCGAAGTGGGCCGACAAGATGCGTTCCTCGGGATAATAAACCTGGAGTTCCTCCCGGATTCGACCGCCGGTTGCCCTGCACTTGTCGATGAGGGAGGCCAGCTCGTAGGGATACGTCAGCTGCGTGTACGGCTTGCCCACGATCTTCCTGGCCTGAACGCCGATCATGTTTTCAAAGGCCCGGTTGGCCAGGTTCACCTTTCCGTCGGCATCCACCAGCAAAAGCCCGCTGTCCATCGTGTCGATGACGCCGGCCAGGCGCCGCTCGCTCTGACGCAGGGCATCCATCTGACTCTGCAGGCTCTTGGCCATCCGGTTGATGGCCTCACCCAGTCGGGCGATCTCATCCTGGCCCCTCACCTTCACCCGGCGGTGAAACTGCTTCTGGGCGATATCGACGGCCACCTGGGCGATCTCCCCGAGGGGCAAGGTCAACCGCTTGGCCAGCCGGGAAGCGGCAAAAGCTGCGAGGACGTAGGCGACGGCCAAACCGCCCACCAGTGAATAACCCACATGGCGCAGGGAGGTCTTCTCCTTTTCCGGATCATACACGATCAGGAGGGCCCCCGCCTCGCTCCCGCCTCGCGCCACGGGAGCCACCACATGGATCCGCCCCTCCCGAATAGAGGAGACGGGCTGTTCCGGGGAGGACCGAAGAACCCGGCGCACCTCCGGATCCTCGACAAACCGGTTCGCATCCGCCGGGTCTCCCTGCGAATCCCCCCGCAGTTTCCCGTCCCGGCCCACGACCATCACCCGTGCATCGAGGGTCCGACCCAATTGCTCCGCCACGCTCTGAACCGCATCTCCGGACAGCTTTTCCTCCAGGGAGGATGCGGCCAGGGCCCCCTCCTTGGCCGCCCGGTTCATCAGGGATTCCCGATAGGAACTTTCCAGCAGCCAGGTGACGAACAGACCGGAAGCGAGAACGGACAGGCCGATCCACAAGAGAAACATCGATTTGATCTGAGCGTGCAGGGTCTTCATTTTTCCCTGGGTCCTTCAAATTTGTACCCGATTCCCCGAACGGTCTTGATGTAGACGGGATGCTTCGCATCGGGCTCGATTTTATCCCGGAGGTGGCTGACGTGAACATCGACGATGCGGGAATCTCCCGCAAAATCGTAATTCCACACGGCATTCAACAACTGATCCCTGGAGAGGACCTTGCCCCGGTGACGGGCCAAATAGACCAGGAGCTCAAATTCCTTCGGGGTAAGATCCACGGTTTCCCCATTCCGGATCACTTCATAGGCTTCCACATCGACGATCAGATCCCCCACCGCAATGCGACCGTCCCTCTCGCCCGCGTTCCCCGCTTCCCGAATCGCTTCCATCCGGCGCAGAATCGCCTTCACCCGGGCGATGAGTTCCCGCGGACTGAAGGGCTTCGTCATGTAATCGTCGGCCCCCAGCTCCAGTCCGAGCACCTTGTCGAATTCGTCCGATTTTGCCGTCAGGATCAGGATGGGGATGTGTACATCCCGTTTGCGCAACTTTCTGCAGACGTCCAATCCGTCCATCTTGGGGAGCATCAAATCCAGCACCATCAAATCCGGCGGCTCCCGCTCCGCCATTTCCAGCGCGGTCTGCCCGTCATAGGCGCAGTCCACCTCAAACCCTTCCTTTTCCAGGTTGAATTGGACCAGTTTGACAATGGACGGCTCGTCATCAACCACCAGGATCCGTTTTCCCATCTTGTAACCCCGCTTCCACCTCGTTATGCATCCACTGGTGAATGAACCGGCGTCTTCACCCATCATCATAGCACAAAAATATGACACTGGCCCGTGGATGCTCCTGCGGATCGATCCGTGGATGGCTGCGTGTCCCCTGCGGCAAGAGCGCCCGGAAAAACCGGGCGCTTTAATCATGCGCGATGGAATACGGCTTTGATCTGACGCACGCCTTTTTTCATCCAGGGCTTTCCGATCTGAAGATGGAACTGGGCGAGGAGAACGGCCGCCGTCAGAAACCCGAGCAAGATATGCGCGCAATGTACCACTGTATCCGCATTCCCGCTGGACAGGATCGCGCGCAGCCCCTGGACGGTGTAGGTCATGGGCAAATATTCATGGACCTCGCGGAAAAACGCGGGCAACAGCTCGAGCGGATACGTTCCGGCGCTGGATGCCAGCTGGAGCATCAAAATGACAATCGACAGGAAGCGGCCCACATTTCCCAGGAAAACGTTGAGCATATGGTTTAGAGCGATAAAGGTGATGGACATCAGGATACCGAACAGGTAAAGCCATGCCGGGAGTTCCGGTTGAATTCCCAGCCCCCATACAACGGCCGTGATGAGCAGCACGGCCTGACCGATGCCGATCAGCCATGCGGCAGTCACGGAAAGCGGCTCTTGGCGGTACGAAAACACCTGATACAGATCCACCACCGTAAATAACAGCATGGCTCCCACCCAAAGGGAAAGGGAGATAAAATACGGGGCAAATCCGGTTGCATAGTTCGGGACATCATGATGAACATTCTCCCGGATCTCCACCGGATCCGAAATCACATCTTCCTTTTTTTCGGGATCCTTAAGTTCGCCTTTCGCTTTCTCCGCCCCATCTTTCAAGCCTTGAGCCAGTTCCCTTTGTCCGGATTCGATTTTTCCCAATCCCTCCGATAAGGTTTCCGCCCCGGCCTCCAGCTGATGGATGCCGTTTACCAGCTGTTGCTGTCCGTCAGACAGCTGGGATGAAGCCTGAACAATCCGGCCGGCCTTTCCTTTCAGTTCCTTGGCCTTCGCCACGGCCTGATCCACCCGCTCCGTCAACTGCTCTGCCTGGTGTGCAATTTTTTGTCTTTCTTTTAGAAATTTCTCCCAATGCTTTTCCCATTCGGGAATGGCTCGATTCATGTCATCGAGGTGATTTTGTCCCGAAGCATTTCTCCTCTCCGCCTCTCTAAGCGAATCCTTCATGGAAAGAACGGCTGAATCCTCCGCCAGCTCCGGATGTTTTTCGATCAACCGGTATAAAGCTTCCTGCGTTTTCCGGACCTCATCCCCGGACCTTTTCACCGACCCCTGTCCTTCCAGAAGGAGCCCCCTGAGGTCCGGAGGAGTCTCGGGAAGCGGAAGTCCGGCAATCCTTTGAATCTCATCGTTCACCTGATGAATGACCCGTTGCGCTTTCTCCAGGTCCTCAATCGGAATCTTGTTGATCTCCCGGTCCGCCTGGATTGCTTTTTGGTTAAAAAGCCGGAGATACTCACGAATTTCGGAAGCGCCTCGATCCAGTTTGGACAAGCCCTCGGCAAGGGTTTGGGAGCCGGATCGGGCATCACCGGTTTTTTCAGCCAACAATCCCGCTCCGTCTGCCGCCTTTTGCAGCTCTTCCACCGAATCGGAGATGTGGGCAAACAGCTGCTCCACATAGATTTTGCTCAACTTTTCATCCAGGTTCATTTCCAACTCGCGTCGGATCGATTCTCCGATCGTCCCGGACAAATAGTTGTTGCTTTTGTCCACATGATATTCCAATCGTCCCTTCAGCGGTTCCGGAGAGTCCACGGATGCCACGGCTTGCGAGAAATTTTTGGGTATGACGATTCCGATGTAATAGGCCCCCTCGTCAAGCCCTTCCTCCATGTTTTTTCTGTCGGTCAGTTCCCATTTCACCTTGGAATCCTTCTGCAATTCCTCAACCAATTCATCGCCGACGTTTAGCTTCTCCCCGTCCCGAACCGCTCCCTGGTCCTCGTTCACCAATGCCACCGGCAGGTATTGCAGATTTTCGTACGGATCATAAAAAGCCGACAGGTAAATGACGCAGTAAACCAGGGGAACAAGCAGAACTCCGACCAATCCCAGCCGCATGGACCTGGATGCCCACAACCGCTCCAGGTCTCGGAGTCCTGACAGAAACAAAAAGTTGTTCTCCTTCCTCCTTTTCATCCTTTCCCCCCCTAACAGGGATCTGTTAAACTGACTGGTCAGTACAAATAATATTATACTACTTTTCGCCTTCCACACAAGCCATGAATCTCTTAGCGCCACGACGAATCTTTCATGCCGCACATCACCATGTGCCGGACCGTCTCAATCATCGGCGGAATGTCCCGTTCAATCCGGGCGGGATCCAATTCATCCATGCTGTATAATTTTTGCAGCACCACGACGCTGGCCGCCCCGAAAATGGCACTGGCCGCTTCCGGGACATGCCTGACCCGAAATTCACCGATCCGGTTCCCTTCGTCAATCACCTTCTCGATCAGCTGCAGATATTCGCCGATCTTTATCCGAAACTGAAGTTGTCTTGTCTTGGTCCCAAACGCTTCACTCAAAAGCAGTTTGGCAAGCTTTCCGTTCTGCACATAAAAACGGATCTGATTTTCCACCAATCCCAACAATTGATCCGTCGGCGACGCATGCAGCTCCATATTCCTTCTGGCGCGGTCAATCAGCTTTTGAACTCCCTCATTCATCAAGCCGACGAACAATTCTTCTTTGCTCTTAAAGTGATAGTAAATGGTCCCTTTCGCAACTCCGGCCGCCTTTGCGATATCGTCCATTTTCGCTTGGTCAAAACCGCTTTCGGCAAAGACTTCTATTGCGGCATCAAAGATCAGATCCACTGTTTCGTGGCGCATGATAAGGCCTCCCGGTAATCTGTCCTTGCGGAATCACTCTAAATCAGTATACGCCAAATCCGAAACGGATTGAAGCAAGGGCATCTTCCCGAACAGTCGGGAAAATGCCCCTTCAGGCGCTTTGCCCCGCGTACAACCTCACCGGCACCGAGATCCATCACAACCTCGCCTCTTTTCCATTTTCATGGCTGTCAACCAGGGGCCGCAAAAAAGGCTTTTTTCTAACCGCACATGCCTGCGGTCAACCCTGACGCCATCAAACATCATGGAGAAGACCGGGCCCCGAGCTCAAAAGCCGGCGGAACGCGGGGCATTTCATGGTGCAAACATCTTTGCGGAAGGGCCGCACGCCCCGGGGAGTCATTCCTTCACCGAACCCAGCATGACTCCCTTGACAAAATATCTCTGCAAAAAGGGATACACGAACAGAATCGGCAGGGTGGCGAGCAGGATCGCCGCCATCTGCACCGTCTCGGGAGGGGGCGGATTTTCGAGCATCTGCTGTCCGCCCCGGAGCGCCGCATTCGGTTCATTCACGATGACGATTTGCCGAAGAATCACCTGCAGGGGCCACTTGGCGGGATCGTTGATGTACAAAATCCCCGAGAAATAGTTGTTCCAGTGCACGACGGCGTAAAACAGGCTGATGGCGGCCAGGGCCGGTTTGGACAGGGGCAGAATGATTCGCCAGAAGATCTGCAGGTGGTTCGCCCCGTCGATGATGGCCGCTTCGTGCAGCTCCTCCGGTATGTTGAGGAAGAATTGGCGCATGACGATCAGATTGAAGGGGTTGATGGCCGCCGGGAGAATCAGGGCCCACAGGCTGTCGATCAGCCCCGTCGCCCGGACCACCATGTAGGTGGGGATCATCCCCGCGCTGAACAGCAAGGTGAACACCACCATGAACAAAAGCTGTTTTTGTCCGGGCACCGGCCGGGACAAACCGTAGGCCATGGTGGTGGTGAAGGCCATGTTGACGAAGGTTCCGACAACGGTGACGAACACCGTGACGAAAAACGACCGGATGAATTGTTCGGAGGAAAGAATATACCGATAGGCGTCGGTCACCCATTCCTTGGGCCAAAGCAGCAGTTCGTTCTTGAGCACCTCTTCCAAGCTGGAAAAGGATACGGCGAAGATATAGACAAAGGGAAACAGCATCGACAGAGCGATCAACAGCAACACAAAGGCGTTGATGGCATCCGCGATCTTCCCGCCGGTGCTTCGATATCTCACGCCCTTCCCTCCTTCAGTAAATTCCCCCTTCACCGAACCGCTTCGCCAGGCGGTTGGCGATCACCACCAGGATCAGGCCGACCGCTCCCTTGAACAATCCCACCGCCGTCGCAAAACTGATATCCCCCTGTTGAATCCCCTTGAAATAAACATAGGTGTCCAAAACGTTCCCCACTTCCATCGTAAAGGGATTGAGCATCAGGAAGATCTGCTCAAAACCGGTATCCATCACCGAGCCAAGCCGCAGGATCAGCAAAATGACGATGGTGCTGCGAATGGCGGGCAGCGTGATGTGCCACATCTGCTGCCAGCGGTTGGCGCCGTCAATCACCGCCGCCTCGTACAGCTGAGGATTGACCCCCGCCAGAGCGGCCAGGATGATGATGGTTCCCCATCCCGATTCCTTCCAAATCACCTGGAACACGATGAGGGGCTTAAACCATTCCGGGCTGGTGAGAAAGGGAATTTGACCGAATCCCAGCGCTTGCAGGAGCTGGTTCACAATGCCGTCCGATTTGAGGAAGACGACGAAAATCCCGACCACCACCACCCAGGACAGGAAGTGGGGCAGATAGACCATGGACTGAATGAGCCGCTTGTACACGGCATTGCGCAGCTCATTGATCATCAGGGCCAGGATGATGGGCAGCGGAAAAGCGAACAAAATCTGAAGCAGGGAAATCTCCAGGGTGTTCCAGATCACCCGGAGCGCCTCTTCATCCTCGAACATCGTCTTGAAATGCTTCAAGCCGACCCAGGGGCTGTCGAAAAAACCCAAAAAAGGGCTGAAATCCTGGAAGGCCATGGCCAGCCCGAACATGGGGAGGTATCTGTAGACGAGAAAATAGAGAAGCCCCGGCAAAATCAGCAGATAGAGATGCCAATACCGGTAAAGGGGGCGAGCTCTGCGCCGCTTGACCGCAGGGATCGCCCAGCGGATCCCGGTGCCCATTTCGGTTTGTTTCTGGGTTTCCATACCTCCACCCCCTCAGGACGAAACGGTTTCTCCCCGCAGCACCCGTAGACCGGCCCCGATACATCCCGCCCTCTCCCCCAGCGCCGTGAGGGAGATCCGGTTCAGCGACGGACGCTGTTCCGGAATGACCAAGGATTCCAGGCGGCGGCGGATCTCATCCAACAGGAACGGGTTGCGGTGGATCACTCCTCCCCCCAGCACCAGCCGGTGGGGATCCAGCAGACAAATGATCGCATACAATCCCCGGGCCCACTCCTCGATCACCCCGTTCATCCCCGCAACCACCCGAAGGTCGCCTTCCCGGAAGCGGTCCATCACCCGCCGGGAGGCTTCCGGGCCTTTCCCGCCAGCAAGCCGTCCGATCGCCGGTCCCGCCGCCTTCTTCTCCAGACGGCCTCCATCCGGCGAAAAGACCGCCAGGCCGATTTCCCCGGAAAATCCCGTTCCCCGAAGTATCCGCCCTCGATGGATGGTGCAGCAGGCGATGCCGGTGCTGATCGTGAAATAGACGAAGGTTTCCTTCACCGATCCCCCCCGTTTCATCCACTCCCCGTGGGCGGCCATGCAAACGTCGTTGTCCAGCACCACCGGGCCGGGGATCTCCTCCTGGATCCGGTCCGCCAAGGGAAAATCGCGCCAAGGAAGATTGTTTTGCATGACCGCCAGCCCCTTTTTCCGGTCCACTTTTCCCGGAACACCGACGCCGATCCCGCGGATGCCGTCGGGCGACACCCCGGCCTCGGACATCACGCCCCGGATGGCCCTCATCACCTGCCGAAACATCTCGTCGCCGTCGCCGGGAACGCTGGGCAGCTCCGTGTAGTGCAAACATTCCCCGGCGGCGCTGACCAGACCGGCGGCCACCTTTGTCCCTCCGATATCCACTCCCAAAGCCCGTTCCACACCGCTTCCCCCCTCAGGCATGTTTTTTTCCGACCCCGGCCCAGCCTGTACTGGGGATGGCGGTGGACGGGTCGATCGAACGGAAGGTTCGGAAGGAAAGCGCCATCACCACCACGGCGGGAAGACTGACCGCGAACACCGGAAGGGTGCCGGGCAGCCACGTCATGGCGGCGTACATCAAATACACGGCACCCCCCATCAACGCGGAGGACAGTGGTCGATACAGGGTGATGAGGAAGGATTGCAGGACGTACTCGTGCAGCTTCATCCGGTAATGGGCATAGAGAGGGAAAAGGTGGATCAGGGAAAGGAGATAGACGGAAAGGGCGAAGACCAGGAAAAGGACGACCCACGGCTGCGCTGCTCCCTCCCATCCGCGAACCAGGCGGAAGTCGAGAAAAAGTCCCAGTCCCATCACCGAATAGACGAGCATCAGAATGTTCATGGGAATCCAATCGGCGCGGTAGAACGACCAAAAGGTGCGAAACAGCGGAAACGTCTTTCCCTCATCCACTAGCCCTTTGCGGATCACCGAAAATACGGCCGCCGTGGCGGGAAACAGCCCCAGGATCCCGACGCCGAGGAGGGTGAACAGGATCCAGAGGAAATTCAGGCATGCCAGGCGGACCACCCATTCCCCCGCCCGCATCAGCGCTCCTGCCCAACCGCGCATGACATCTCACACCTCCAGCCAACGCCGCAGATTTTGGCGCACAAAGGAATCGTCGGCAAGCTCCGGATACTCCCGACACACCCGGTCGATCTCCTCCATCTGTCCCGGAGACAGTTCCTCCTCCGGATCGAGGCACCATCGTCCCTCCAGAAGCCCTTGACGGCGGAGCACCTCGTGAATCCCCGGGATACAGCCGCGGAAGCGATTGGCCGCATCGAACAGCGCGCCGTTGGCATCGGTCAGTCGGCTTCCCAGGGCGAGCAATTCGGACGGAATCGCGTTTTGGTTCCGAACCCGCTTGACCTCTTCCAGCAGTTCCACCGCCTTCCGGGTCCAGACCGCCCACTGTCCCAGCAAACCGCCGACAATCCGCTTTTCCACGATCTTTCCGTCGACGGTGAACCGAAAGGGGGTCAACAGATCCGCCAGGATGTTGTCATCGTTGCCGGTGTACAGGGCGACTTCATCCCGTCGGGAAGAATGGCACACCGCCCGGACCACGTCCACCGTCCGATACCGGTCAAAGGGGGCGATTTTGATCGCCTCCACCCCGGGAATCTCCGCAAAAGCCTTCCAAAAATCGAAGGAGAGTTCCCTCCCGCCGACGGCCGGCTGCAGGTAAAAACCGAACAGAGGGATCACTTCGGCCACCCGCTCGGCCCGCTTGAGAAGGGCCTCCTCGCTGAGATGACCGAGTCCGCCGGGGCTGAGCAGCCCCAGGTGATAGCCCAGCTTCCGGGCCAATTCCGCTTCCCGGAGGGCCTGCTCCGTTTCCCCGCAGATCCCCGCCACCAGCAGGAAGGGGCGATCCGGCTCCCGCCGCGCCACTTCTTCCGCCGCCAAACGGAGCACCGGTTCCAGCAGGTCGATCCCCGGACTGCGGATGGCGAACTGGGTGGTGTGAACCCCCACCGCCACCCCTCCGGCACCGCTTTCGACATAGTAACGGGTCAACGCCCGCTGTCTCCGCTCATCCAGACGCCTGGAGGCGTTCAAGGCCAGGGGATGGGCCGGAATCACCAGACCGTCGCGCAATGCCTCCCGCAACCGGGGGGACAAGGATTCGTTCGCCATCTCAGAACTCTCCCTCCCGTTCCTGGAAGTGCGTCGGCTTATCGTAGGTGACGCCCCCGGCCTCAAGCCACTTGACCGTCCACTCGATCATCTGCCGGAGGGAAACCCGGGGATAACCGAAGAGCTGATGGGCCTCCGAAGCGTTGCTCAGGAGGGCGCTGTCCGCCTCTTCATATTCAAAGATCGGCTCCACGTTGAACCGGCGGCCGAACTCCCGGGCCAGCCAACGGACCGGGATGCTTTCCGGCCCCGTCACGTTCAGGATCTTGGGCGGCGACTGGCAATGAAGAAGGGAGCGGATGGCCATTTCGCTGGCGTCCCCCTGCCAGATCACGTTGACCTGGCCCATGCGGAGATCGATGGGCTGTCTCTGACGCACCGCGCGGGCGATTTCCAGAAGCACCCCGTAACGCATGTCGATGGCGTAATTGAGGCGAAAATGCAACATCGGAATCCCGAATTTCCGGGAAAAGTATTCGAATACCCGCTCGCGCCCCAGACAGGACTGGGCGTACTCGCCGGCGGGCCGAGGCGGATCCTCTTCCGTCGCGCCCCCCTGCGCCAGTTTCACGAGGGGGTACACATTCCCGGTGGAAAAGGAAACGATCCGGGCATCCCGATACTTCAGGGCCACCCTTCCCGGAAGATAGGCGTTCATCGCCCAGGTCAGGTGTTCCTTGCCTTTGGTTCCGAACTTCCGGCCGACCATGTGAATCACGTACTTGGCGTCAGGCAAGGCCTGCAGTTGATCCTCTTCCAGGAGATCGGCGGAAATCGTCTCCACTCCGCACCTCTCCAGTTCCTCGCGAACCCCTTTGTCCGAAAAGCGGGAGACCCCGATCACCCTGTGCTTCAGCCCGGCCCGTTCAAAGGCCCTCTTGGCCAGTTTCGCCAGTCCGGGACCCATTTTCCCTCCGACGCCCAGGATGATCAGATCCCCGTCCAGCCGGGACACGTCGCGAATCAGCCGGTCCGAAGGTTCCGTCATGATTTGCTCCAATTCTTCAAGACTTTCCATCGCTGTTCCTCTCCTCTCCGTGTAAAGGTGGAGCGGCTCTTGCGTGTATGGAAATGACCAGACCCGGATCGCAGGATGCCGCTGGAGGGCGAAGCATCGGCGGACTTCTTTCCGCTTTTCCGCCTGTTTCACCGGACTATAAAAGAGGCGGGAGAGCCGGTGCCGGATCAGGACCGGCTCTCTCGGGCAGACGGCGGAGGAAGGCTCCGCCGGACGGCCTCATTTCCATCCGGGCTGAATGTTGTTCTTCTGAATCTCCTGGTTCACTTCCTCGATGATCTGCGCCCCGCCGGAATCCAGATATTCCTTCACCAGCCGATCCCATTCGGACAGGGGCAGATCGCCGGTGATCATCCGGGCCTGCTCGTTCAGCAACTTCTCGGTGATCTCCTGTCCTTTATCGACAAAGGTTTTCGAATACACCTGATGGATCGGATTTTGATAGTGCTTGATGCCGGCATGCATCTCCTCCAGCTCCTTGGCCAGCTTCCGGTATTCCTCCGTCTTGTACGTCAAGTGATATTGGTTGGCCTCGTCGCTGGGCGCCCACATCTTGTTGTCGAACAGATAGTTGAAGGGGGCCAGCCCCTTTTTCCCCTCAGGGGGTGTCGCAACGCCGTCCACGATTTGGTACCCGGTTCCCTCATTGCCGTAAAGCCAGTCGAAATCCTTGTTTTCCGGCTTCTGCTGTTCAGGGGGGTAAAACTTGCGGCCGAAATCGATGATCTCCAGGATTCGGCGCACCTTGCCCGGATCATCGGCCAGTTTGGCGGACAGGGCGGTCATGGTGTAATAGCCCGATCCCGCCGTGTAACCCTGGGAACCGTCAGGGGCTTTAAAGGGAGGAATGGCGGCCAGTTCCGCATCGGGATGGATCTTTTTCAGGGCTTTCATGTAATCGTCCGACATCCCCCGGGGCGCTCCGACCAAGATTCCCGCCTTCCCCGCATAAAACACGCGGGTATTGGCTTCATTGGGATTGAGGAGGACGAAATCCTTCTGGATCGCGCCGGCCTTGTACAGCTCGGCCATCACCCGGATCCACTCTTTCCGGGCGTCGCTGATGATCCCCGGAATGTACTGCCCCTTCTCGTTTTTGTGATACCAGGCATCCGCGTCCCAGTAGGTGCCGAAGTGATAGTTCGGCCAGACCTTCTCCCCGAACACCAGGCCGTAGGTGTCGTCCTTTCCGTTTCCGTCCGGATCCTTCGTGGCGAAGGCGATGGCAACTTCCTTCAGTTCCTCGTAATTGGTGGGCATCTTAAGGCCCAGTTTGTCCAACCAATCCTTGCGGATGATCGGCGTGAGCAGATAGTTTTTGGGGTAGTACTTGGGAATCGCATAAATTTTCCCGTCGACGGAGACGGCGTTCCACACCTCCTTCGGCACCATCTTCAGGGTGGGATAATCATCGATGTAATCGTTCAGCGGCAGAAACGCCCCCTGCTTGGCCCACTTGAAAAAGTTGGTTCGGTCGATGCTTCCCTCGAAGCCGATCACGTCGGGGATGTCTCCGGAGGCCACCCGGGCGGTCAGCTTCTGAACGTACTCGGTGTAGACCACGTACTCCCGCTGGTAATCCACGTTGAACCGTTCATTGATCATCTTCACGCCCCGGCCGTCCTTGGGAGGGATGTCCGTATAAAGGAAATCGATGGAGGTGATGGTGTACTTCTTATCCTTGGAGTCCGCATCCTCCGCCTCCTGGGACGAACACGCCAGAAGGGTTCCCGTCAATGCCACCACACACATCAGAGCGATCCACCGGCGAAACTTCCGCATCGCCTCTCCTCCTTCCGGTTTTTCCCCCGAAAAATGGTTGCCCTTCCGTATGCACTATTCAAAAGAGACGCCTGCTTCGGAAGATTCTGGATAGATGGGTTCACTACTATTATAAAGGGGGATGGCGATATCAAGACAAGTCTTTTAATTGTCTTAAATATGGTCCCGTCACGCGGCTTCATCCCAAGGCGTCGCGGATCAAACTTCCGAGGGTGTAAACCGACAAGAAATAAAGGACGAGGAGGCCGATCCCGCCGATCAGGTTCTTGACGGCCGAATTCTTCAGATCCCCCATGACGGCTCGGTCGTTGGAAATCCGAAACATCGCCGTTCCGATCACGGGGACGACCACGACGGTGATCATCTGGGCCGTCACGATCAGCTCCAGGGGCGCACTGCCGAAGGTCAGCGCGACAAGGGCTCCGATCAACATGACGGCCATCACCGACCCTTTCACCCGCTTCTCGTGAAACCGGGTGCCCCATCCCAGGGCATCGGCCAACAAAGCGCCTCCGATCGCCGCGTTTCCCATCAGAGATGAGAGGGCGGCTCCCCAAAGGCCGAGGGTGAACACCGCGGTGGCAGTGCCTCCGTAAAGGGGCTCCAACGTCTTGCCCATTTCGACGACGGAATTCACCTCGATTCCCTGAGGAAGCAAAACGGCGGCCGCGCAGATCATCACTATGGCGGAGATCAGACCCAGACAGAGGATTCCCGAATAACTCTCCCGAACCCCCTCCTTCACCTGCCCGCGTCCCCATCCCCTCTCCTGAACAAAGTAGGATTGATAAAAGGCGCCGACGATGGAGAAGGTCGTGGCCACAGAGGCGGTGATCAACGCGAAGGAGCCTTCCGGAATGCGGGGAATCAGGGCACCCGCCATCGCCGCCGGATCCGGCCTCACCATCAGCAGCGTGAAGAGGAAGGATGCCAGCATGAGGCCGACCAGGCACAGCATCATTTTTTCCAGAAAACGATAGAAGTTTTTCAGAAACAGCGAACCGATCGCCAAGAGCGTAAAGAGAACCGTCCAAAGGGAAGCAGGGGTTCCGGTCAGCGTCCCGAAGGCGATTCCCGTCCCGATCGCATTGCCGGCCTGAAAGGAAGAGGTGATCAGAAACGAGCCCGCCCCGATGAGAACAGCCGCCGGCGTACCCCACTTCCGCCGGACGAGGGTGAGCAGGGATTGGTCGGAAGCCATTCCGATCCGCGCGCCCATCTCGGTGAAAACCATCATGAACAGCGTCGCCAGGACGACAATCCACAGCACCTGATATCCGAACAAGGCGCCCAGTTTGGTGGACACCGTCAGACTCCCGGGACCCAGCACCAGCGCGGCGGTAATGACCGCCGGTCCCAGGGATCTGAACCAGCGGATAAAGCCCGGGCCCTCCTCCGCCCTTGGCTCTTCGCCCAACGGCTTCTTTTCCGGATTTGCCATCCGAATCCCACCTCCACCTGGGTGTGAAAAGGCGCCTCCCTTCCCTTTCAGCCGAAAAATCTTTTCTGTCTCCCGGGTCGCTGCCCGCTGCCCGGACCGCATCACCACGCCTGCTCGCCCGACATGCCGAGCCGACAAGTCAAGCGGATGAGCGGGATGGACAAGCGTGCGTCAATGGTGTGAATCCTCCCGATCCGGAAAATCGATCACCACAGCCTCATACTCTCTCACTTCCGGCACCTTGAAAGAAGCCCATCCCTTCGCGAAGGAAAAGGAAAGATCGCGCTCTCCCCGGAGCGTTCGGATCGATTGGGGACTTCTCCCCGTATGAACGGCGATTTCCACCTCCCGCAACACTTTCACCCGATCGATCGGCCGCCCTCCGTCGTGGGTGCAATTGACCAGGTGGAGGATCCGCCGATTTCCCTTTTCGCGGACATTGACAAAGAGGGAGGTCAATCCTTCATCCAGCCGGATGTCGCGCCGGCTCAGCCCGTCGACGGCGTTTTGCATCAGCCGGCCGTGTTCGGGAAAACGGTAGGTATCGTACATCGCGTCGAGGTTTCCCGTAAACAGGAGCGCCGTCCCTTTTCCAAAGCGGTTCCTCAAGAGGAACGGGTGGTCCGTCTCCGGAGGAAGGTCGCAGTAACTGGACGGCTGCTTTTCCCGGAAACGCATATGGGCCCAGGTCCCCGGCCCGGGAATCACCTTCACGTGCAGATGCGGAGCGGGAATGAGCGGCTGGTCGATTCCCTCGGTCAGCGGCGCCGGCTCCAAAGCCACATGATCGCAGCGCAGATGCTCGACCCCCTTCGTCTCCGCGATCCCGAACACGTCCTTCAAGGGATGGGTTTCCCGCGGCCTCCCCCAGGCATCCCAGAGGGCGGTGTCGTAGGTGGCGATGACATGGCCGCCCCCCGCCACGTAATCCCGGATGGACCGGCACTCCTCCTCCCCCATGCAGGCCACGTTGGGGAGGATGATCAGCTCGTACCGGGACAAACCGCCGCGCTCCAGGAAGCGATCATCGATCACGTCGAAGAGGCGGTGGGAACGGGACAACACCTCGAACCATCCGTTAAAAGCCCGCCTCGCATCGCTCTTCATCCGATGCTCAAGGTCGGTCTTCCCTTCCACAAAATCCAGCTGCTCCGCGGTGGTCTGATAGAAATTGGCGTTTTTCAGGGACCAGACCAGGGCCACCCTGGCGACCGGGGCAGTCCCCGCCAGGCAATCGGAGTGGGCGGATAAAAGACGGTTGATTTCCCTCACGGTGTCCATCCGCGGGTCATCCCGGTTGGCATCGTAGATGCCGTACCAGATGTGGGCGCCGTTGGCGACGGAAAAGGCGCAGGCGATCCAGGTTTCCGCCGCGGGAAGCAGATAACGGTTCCACGGGCCGTGCCTCCCGGCGACGGCGACGATGGTCGGCTTCCCCTCCGACTGGGTTTCCAGCCATTTGGCCGTTGCCGCCGGCTTCCAGACCGGCAGACTCCGCAAATCCCCGGCCAAAAACCCTCCCTCGGCGAGCAAGGCATCCTGCCAGGGTTCTGCCAGGCGGTTGTCCCGGCCGCAGGTGCCCGGCCCCAGCGGGAGTCCGTTCATGTACAGCACCGCGTCCGGATTGACGCTTTTCAGGGATGCCCGCACATCCCGGACAAACCGGGCGATGCTCTCCTGCTTGAAGGTCAGCACCTTGTGAAAGACGAGGGGGTCCTTCATTTGCTCCGGCGTGTATTGAAACCCGTGTTGTCCTTCGAAACCGGCCCTGCAGGCGTCGCAATAACAGCCCTTCGGACTGAACACGGGGCCGTCCAGGAAGATCCCCTTCACTCCGTACGCGCCGATTTCCCTGATCATTTCCTTCGCCCAATCCCGAAAGGGGGAATTGACGCAGGAATAGCCCCCGCTTCCGTAGGGAATGGGAATGATCTCCCCGCCGCCATCCCGCTGGAGCCACTCGGGATGAAGCGGCATCAATTCCCCGCTCAGCCAGTGCACGTTGAAATAGACAATGTCCCAACTCCCCCGACGCCCGTGGTGCTTTCGGTATTCCTTCAGCAGGTCCCGCCGGTTTAAGCGCGCGTGTTCGGACTTGAAAAAGGCGATCCCCGCCTCCCCGACGGTCACATCGGTCACCTCGATATGCTGGGCGTTGAAACCCAAGCGGGTGATCGCCTCCACCTGGGCGCCCACGTCGAACCGTTCCAACGCCTCCGGACCCGGCGGAATCAAATCGGCGATCAGCAGCAGGCGATCCGGATTCATCGGATCCCCCCAATCTTAAGAAAAATGAACCGCATGTAAGAAGGCGGCGCTTCCTTCGGCACAAGCACCCCTCCGTCCCTACTCCCGTAAGACCCTCCGGAATGTCCCACTCCGCCTTCGGCTTCAGCGGAAGCCCATGACGCAGGCCGATGCGATCCGGGAATACAGATTGGCTTTCCCGACCCCCGGGTCCTGTCCGGGCCGGAACCCGTCAAAGCCCAGCCGCTCTTCCTCCAGCTCCTCGATGCGTGAAATCTTTCCGGCACAAAAGTCGCGAAGACGTTCCATCGCCGTCTCCACCCGGGCCAACAAGCCTCCGTAGCGGATGTCCAGCACCTCCCAGCCGAAGGGTTTGTAGGTGCTGAGCCACTGTTTCCGATGCGCCTTCCGCAACCGGTCGATTTCCCGGTGCAATGCCGGCAGTTCCTCTCCCGCGATGGCCTCCAGCCCGCTTTTGTCCCCGCGATCGTAATGGGCCTTGATCCTCAGGCCGATGTCGCACTTCAGACGCAGTACGGCGCTCAACTGGACGGGAACTTCAAAGAGTTCCCTCCACCTTCCGGCCCGGTCCCGATCGGCCTTCAGGCTGCGGTGCAGCCGATCGTAATATTCCGCGGCATCCGTTTCCTCCATGTGCTTGTCGAACAAGCCGATCAACACGTCCTGCCATAACAGAAATTTGGAAGGATTGTCGGGAATCAGCGCCCCTGTGTCCGCCCCGGGAAAGGTGTCGAACTTCCCCAGGTTGAGGAAGGCGTCGGCATCGCCGCCGGTGCAGAGGGCAAAGCGCCGTTTCAGTTTCTCGGGATCCGGCTGCTCGGAATAGCCGTGTTCGGCGAACAACTGCAGCCCCAGCAGTCCGGCCAACATGTTGGTCTCCGCCCCGTCATCCCCCCAGAAGGTGGCGAACACCTCCCGGATCCCCTTCCGCTTGCAGGCGCTGAGCGCCGCGTTGGTGGTGGCGAAGGTCTTCTCGTAATGGACCGCCGGCCCCGCCCAGGTCCACACCCCTCCCGCAAAAACGGGATCGGACCCCAGCGAGCGGTGCTTTTCGATGAATTGTTCGTAGAAGGCGGGATCATCGTGGTAATAATCCCAGTACACCAACCGGATCCCCTCCGGCATCCGGCGGACCACCTCCCCAGGGATCTCTGCGTTCAGATCATAGTACTCGTGACCGGGGGAGCCCATCCGGAAAAACATGTCGCTCCACATCATCGGCTTCAGCCCGTATCGGGAAGTGATGTCAAGCACCTTCCCGAGATGATCCATCATGATCTCGAAGGGGGGACGGTAACCGAAGCGGTCCAGATACCGCCCCCTCCCCAGGCCGAACGCCTCGTCCATCCCGATGTGGATGCGCCGGCTTCGGAACGTTCCGGCGACGGAGCGGATCATCTCTTCGATCAGCCGGTAGGTATCCTCCGATCCGGCCAGGAGCACGTCCTCGGTGTCCCGGTACTTCTGGGCCGGCGCCCACTTCAGAAAGGCGGCCAAGTGGGCCAGGGTTTGAATGCAGGGAATCATCTCGATGCCGAAAAGGGCGGCGTAATCGTCCAGCTCCCTCAGCTCCTCCGGCGTATAGCGGCCGCGCATGTACCCGAAGTAGGGCTCCCCTTCCACGGTGTAGGTCTCTTCCGTGTACAGCATGAGCATGTTGAGTCCCATCACCGCCATGATCCGGATCACCCGCCGCAGGACCTCCGGCCGGAACACGGCGTTCCGGGAACAGTCGAACATGGCCCCGTTCATCGAAAACCGGGGCTTTTCCGTCACGTCTACCGGCTTTCCGTCCCGGAGGGCGCCGATCAGAATGCCGAGTCCGCGGTAGAAATGGACGGGATCGCGGAACCGGATCCGCCCCCGCTCTTTCCCCACTTCAACCTGCAGCAGATTTTCCGAAATTCGCTCCGCTTCGACGGGGAACCCCTTTTCATCCCGGACAAAGGAAAGATCCTCTTCCAGCTCCTTCAGCCCGGCTTCCAGGCCGGACAGATCTCCTTGAAAACGCAGCCTCATGCTCTTTTCCCCCCACCCGCTGATAAAGTCTGTTAACGGGCCGTCAAACCTGCACCCTCCAAACTCCGGACGGGACCGCTCATCTCCGTCCCCGCGGGGCCCGAAGCCGCACCCGCCAAGGAAGTGCGCGCCGCACCGGTTGCAAGAGCGCATCGCGTCACTCCCTCCCGCCCGACAGACCATACCGACTGCTCACTTCTTGGCGTAATAATGCGCCACTTTCCGGATCGCACGGATCATGTCGTCGATGTCCTTTTCCGTGAAAAATTCGCTCACGGGCAGGCGGATCGCCGTCTCCAAAATCCGCTCGGCGACGGGGCAGAGTCCCGGTTCATAGGAGACGTCCGACAGGGAAAAAGGGAAATCGCTGTCGGGATAGGCCCGTCTCTCCCGAAACATCTTCTGCCGGTAGAGCACCCGGGGAATGTAACCGGGGCTCGCCGGGATCCCCTCCTCCCGGAGGGCGAGGGTGAACTGATCCCGCGTGCAGGACAGCTGCGATTCATCCAACCGGAACATGTAAAACCAATAGGAAGACCAGCCTCCCTCGGGCACTTTCGGCGGAAGGACGCCCGGCAAATCCCGGATGCCCTCGGTGATCTGCTCGCCGTAGGCATGGCGCTTTCCGCAGATCCAGGACAACTTCTTCAGCTGGGCGATGCCGACGGCCCCCTGAAGCTCCGTCATCCGGTAATTGGGGGCCAGGCATTCCGGATCCCGCATCACCTCATCCGAAAAGCGCCGGTAATTCTTGTCGGCGAAGGCGTGCACCCGCTGAAAATCCTCTTCATCCCCGGAATTGACGGTGACGATTCCCCCGTCCCCGGTGCTGATATGCTTGAAATCGTTGGTGCTGAAACATCCGTAATCGCCGAAGGTGCCCGCCAGTTTTCCCCGGTGGCGGGTCAGCCAGCTCTGGGCGCAATCCTCGATCACCTTGAGACGGTGCCGCCGGGCGACCTCCATGATCCCGTCCATGTCGGCGGGATTGCCCGCCAGATGGACGACCAGGATGGCCTTGGTCCGGGAAGTGATCCGCTTCTCCACCGAGGCCGGGTCCAGGTTGTAGGTACGGGGATCCAGGTCGGCAAACACCGGAATCGCGTTCTGGTACAAAATGCCAATCAGCGTCCCCTGATCGGTGATCGGACTGGTGATCACCTCGTCCCCCACCGTCACCCCCGCCGCCCCCAGGGCGACGTGGATCGCCGCCGTTCCGGAGGAAACGGCCACGCTGTATCGAACGCCGTACAGTTCGTTAAAGCGCTTCAAAAAGGTCTTCACCTTCGTCCCGGAGTGATAAAACAGCGTGTTTTGTTCCAAGGCCTCCAGCAGTTCCTTCGCCTCCTCCGCGCCGAACCGCTTTCCCGTTCCGAAGGCGTCCGTCTTCACCCTCGGCCCCCCATGGATGGCCAGCTCCTCTTCCCGCACCGGCTTTCCCCTCCTTCAAGCACCATGGTCGGAAAATGCCCTCAAACCCGTTTTGCCAGCGACAGGGACCATGCTTTGCACCGAACTCCGTGGCGGAGGACCGTCCTCCCCCGCTCTTCCGTTCCCCTCGGAACGGGAACCATGATCGCCGCATCCTCGCATCCCGCCGTCTCGGATACCAGCGGTCTCCCCTCTTCATCCACTCCCGCCAGACGGATGCGCCTGCGGCGCCGCTCCCAGTCATCGATTTGCTCCCCCGTCCAGAAGTCAAAATCCCGCATTCGCGCCTCCTCGACCACCCTCCTTAGCGCCCTTCGGACCGGCTCTTCCCGGTGGAGGTGGATGGGATGGAAGAGAAAATGGGCGACGCCCCGCACCCGCCGCACCCCCTCCAAAAAGGGGACGATCACGCTCTCATCCGCCAGGCGGCCGAGATTGATGTCCTGGGTGAGGAAGCTGATTTCCAGCACGTCGTAGAACCGGTTTTCCTCCTCTGCCCGGGCGATGGGAAAATAGGGGTGGCATGTGCCGAACAAAAAGCCGATGTTCCCCTTTTTGCTCGGCCCCCGGGTCTGATCCGACCGGATGCCGAACTCCTCGCACCAGCGGAACAGCTCCCCCCATCCTTCATACCGGGTGTAATGGTTTTTGTTCGAGACCACCCGCTCCGTCCCGATCGCACCCCTGAGCCATTCCAGTTGCCTGGAGAACGCCTCCCGCCCCCAGGCCCCTCCGTCCGGCTCGTAGGCGTTATAGTGAAGGGCCAATTCATGCCCCGCCGCGGTCACCTTGGGATAGATCCCGGAGCTGTATCCGGGCTCCATCAGACACCAGGTGGCGGCCACATCGCACTCCCCCAGCAATCGCAGGGTGGACTCCGCCGAGTCATCCAGATTCCAGTCGCTGTCCAGGGAAATCATCGCCACCTGGGAGATGCCGCCGGGCCAGTAATCCACAAAGGGAATCGTCAACCCCCGGGCGGTCACTGTCTTCATCAGCGACCGCAGCAGGGTTTCCTTCCACAAATCCGCATAGGGGTGGGCGAAATACCGCTCGCCGGTCTCGGTACGGGCCCGATCCACCTCCCAGTCCATCTCGAAACCGTCATCGGCTTTCAGGATGCCGTCATCGATCCCCGCCGTGCCGTCGGGGGCGGGGAACCCGTCCCTCTCCACCGGACGGGTTCCTTGCTGAAGCCCCACCACCGTGGCGGAAAGATCCACCGCCCAGTGGGTGATGCCCCCCGATCCGATCTCGAACCGGTGGTAGAGGGGGCCGTAAAAAGGTCCGTCGGGGGTTCTTTCGTTCAATCCCCCCTTGGTGGCAAAGGGAGTCGGGGAAGTAACCCTCCAGCGGCAGGCGCGAAGAAAGCGCAGAGGAGGTTGGTTCTCCACCTCCGTGTATGCGTAGCCCGCTCCCTCGAGGATCTTTTCCGCCGCTCCCAACGCTTCGGCCATCTCGGGATAGCTGCCGAAGATGAACACTTCTCCTCCCCGTTCGGCCACCCCCTTCAACAGGGGAACCGCCTCCTTCCCCGCCAGGGCGACGAGCAAAACATCCGGCGCACGGGAAGCGAGTTCCTTCGGATCAAAGACCCGGCGGTGGGGAATGCCGCCGTGGGACAGGATTTCAAGCAGTTCCCCGCCGAAGGCGTTTTCTCCCCAACGCCACCGCCTTCGCGCCTCTTCCCGGTCCAAGAGGACCGCCACATCGGCCATTTTCACATCTGTTCCCCCCTCACACCTCGTGCTGGCGATCCAACTCCACCGCTTTCCCCGTGACCCTGCTTTCATTGGCCGCCTCGATGAAACGAATGATCTCCAGCGTCTCCCGTATATCCAGCGGCGGCGAACTCGAACGGAACATCGACATTACCTGCTCCAACAAACCGGCGTAATAGGGTTTGCGGCTCCGGGTCACATCCGCGAACACGGATTTCCTCCTGCCGTGAATCAGCGCTCCGAAGGAGGCATTGCCCTCCCGGTTTCCCCGGTACGTCCCGATCCGGCCGTCCGCCCATTCCCCGACCACCACATCCTGCCGGGGATGGGATACGGCCCTCACCCGGACGCATCCGGTCCCCAACGCCGCGTATAACATCTCCACCCCGTGAATCCCGTACCAGAACAGGCCGGGCTGGGTCGGCTCGATCGCCATCGGCCCGAAACAATCGCACCCGTACGGCTCATCCATTTCCTCCAGGGCCGCCACCAGGGGTTCCGCGTACCGGAGAGAGGAGGCGCTCATCAGGGGAGTCCGATGCGTCTCCGCGATGCGGACCATCTCCCGGGCATCCCGGAAACTGACGGCGAAGGGCTTGTCGATAAAAACCGGTTTCCTGCAGGGGGCGATCCGCCTGAGCAACTCCGGATGGACGCGCCCGTCGACAGCCGTCAGGAGAATGGCATCGGACTGTTCCGCCACCTCTTCCGGGGAGGAAACCATGCGGACACCGTAATGTTCCCGCAGCTCCTCAGTGATCCCCTCCACCCGGGACCGACTCAGCTCAAAATCGGGGGACCCGCCGGGATAGGCGACGGTCACCCTTCCCCCCGGCACGTGAAATTCCTCATCCGGATCATTCAACAGCCGGGCAAAGGCCGTGCAATGGGAGGTGTCCAAACCGATCATCCCGATTTTTATCGACGCCATGTAATCCCCCCGTTTCTTCTCAATTCTCTTCAAAGGCGAAAGAATTCGAGAAACGGCCGAAATGAAAAACAAGTCGATGACGATTTACTTTTTTGTACATTTGCAATCATTATACGAAATGTTTTATTTTATAGACAAGTCGATTAAGTGTCTTTTTATCCGATCACTCATTAGCGCATCAGGAGGAGAAGTCCATGAGCGAACCCTTCACCACCGGAGATTCCGTCATCGCCATCGGCGTCATCGGACCCAAACCGCTGGTGGATCGCACCGGGGAGGCGCTGAAATCCTTTCCGACCTTCGTGCCCCACCTGCGTCCCCTGTCCTCCGAAGAGGAGCTGTTGGACGCCGTGTCGGAGCTGATGGATTCCGTCGAAGTGATGTTGTTTCCGGAATACCGGGGGTACAAACTGGCCCAGGACCGCCTCGAATTCAAGGTGCCCGCCCACTACGTTCCCCTGATGGGAACGGGTTTGTACCGCTCCCTCTTCCGGCTCCAGAGTCTGCACGGCGCCCAGAAACTTTCCGTGGATTCTATCGCCGAGCGATACGTGAAACAAATCCTGGGGGAACTGGGGGAAAGCAACCGCGAGTCCGCCTACTTCCATGGTCCGCCCACGGCGCCGGTGGAAGAGATTGTCCGCTTTCACCGAAAAAATGCCCTCAGCCATCCGCGGTGCGTGGCGATGACCGGCATCCACGCCGTCGCCATGGAAATGGAAAAAGAGAACATCCCCCACGAGTGGGTCACTCCCACCCTGCAGGATTTGATCGTGGCCCTGGAGCGGGCGCTGCTGTCCACCGAGACCCGGCGGAACAAAGAGGCGCAAATCGTGGTGGGCCTGATCCAGATCGACAACTACCGGAAGATCGCCGGACAGTTTTCCTACGAGCACGACATCCAACGGCTGGAACTGGACCTCCACCGGCTGCTGCTGGACTACGTGAAACAGTTGGACGGCCATCTGACCAACCTGGGAGGAGGAGAATACCTCTTCTTCACCACCCGTGGCGTCTTCGAGCGGGAAACCCGGGGCTACAAATATCTCCCCCTGCTGAAGGACACCCACCGCTCCCTGGGCATCACCCTGAGCATCGGCATCGGCTTCGGCCGATCGGCCACGGATGCGGGAACCCACGCCCGGATGGCCCTCCGGCAATCCACGGAATTCGGCGGCAACATCTGCTTCATCGTGCGGGAGGACCGCAGCGTCATCGGTCCGGTGGAAATGACCCATCCCATGATCTACGAACTTTCCGTCACCGATGAAACCCTCCTGCGGGAAGCGGAAAAAGCGGGCATGTCCGCCATTTACATGAGCAAGCTGGCCGCCCAGATCGCCCGGTACGGCAAAACGGACTACACCGCCCACGAACTGGCCGCGGTGCTGGGCGTCACCATCCGCAGCGCCCACCGGATCCTGCTGCAGTGGATCGATGCCCAGCTGGTGGACATCGTCGGAGAAGAGAAAGTGGCCACCAAAGGGCGACCCCGGCAAATCTACCGCCTCACCTTCGTCCAGGAGCTGATGCGAAAGCGGAACCTGCTGAAGGAAAAAACGCGCCATGACGGATGATTCACGCAAGACAAGAGCGCCGACGCTTCGGGGGCGATGCCGCCTTTGACGGGGTCAGCGGCAAAGGAGCATTAAACGAATTGCATGACAGGATCAATGAGCCGGAACCCATATGCCGGCGGACCATTTGTCGCATCCCGGGTGGTCGGATGCATAAAAAACACCGGGTTTCAAATCCCGGTGAGACTGCTGACAAAGGTAGCAGGTCAGCAGTCTTTTTTTGTCGAAATCAGAAGATAACACAAAAAGGATAAGGACGGGATGGTATGTTTCAAACCCACTCCCATCGGCAAGGCAGTATTGAATTGGTCAATATCGAAGATTTGGTACCGCAGGATCACCTG